>NZ_JBQIKP010000056.1:0-27823 GCF_056796775.1 Schaedlerella sp. | reverse complement strand
TCTCTGAAAATAAGAATACACCCATTTAGTCTATATGGAAATATGGAATCGAAGCTTTCGTCATCATTTGTGCCGCCGCAGGCGGTATGGTAACAAATTTGTAAGAAATTTATTTGCAGGAGGTATTGGATATGGAATTAGCAAAAGTAACGTCAAAGGGTCAGGTTACAATCCCTGCGGCAATCCGTAAACTGCTTGGCATTCAGGAAGGAGATAAAATTCTGTTTGTTGAGGAAGGGGAGAAGGTCGTTATGGTGAATGCTTCCACAAACGCACTGTTAAAAGCACAGAAAGCTTTTGAAGGGGTTGCGGAGGAGAGCGGCATTCGTAATGAACAGGATGTGATAGATTTGGTAAAAGAAGTCCGTGCGGAGAGAGGTGATGTATATATATGCGAATAATGCTTGATACGAATGTATTGATCTCCATGATATTGTTTCCAGGCAAAGCATTTCAAAAGATGCTGGATTTTATTACCCGGAGTCATCATCTCGTTCTTTCATCGTTTGTAGTCGATGAATTATTTGCAGTAGTCGAACGCAAATTCCCAGGTAAGAGGAAAGCAATTGATGAATATCTTTTAAATTTGGCGTATGAACTGGTTTATACCCCGCGTCACATGCCAGGCGGGCTGTTCGAAATCAGGGATGTAAATGACTACCCTGTACTTTATACGGCAATCATTGAAAATGTGGATATTTTCATTACCGGTGATAAAGATTTTCTGGGGATTGGCGTTGAAATACCGGAGATTATGACTCCGGCAGATTTTATGGAAAAATATGTTCCATAATTATAAACGGTGCGGTGTATCGGTGTATCTCACTTTGGGGGATGTGTTTTATGAGGCGGGAAGTAGATGTATACGGATTCCGTCCGCAGTGCAGCTCGATTACGCTGCGCTTCATCTCGCTCACGGGCATGCGCCCTATGAAAAAGAACAGGAAAGATTCTGCTTACGTGCGAGCACGACGCAGCCTCTTTCCTGTTCTTTTTCGCACTGCTCATTGCCAACGTGGAGATTGTTCTTAAAAATAGACATGGAAATATCTTGTATACAAAAAATGATTGCGTTATAATAATAGGCAGAAAAAGGAAAGGTGGCTTTTAATTATGGGATTTATTGATGAAATCAAAGCAAGAGCAAAGACAGACATTAAGACGATCGTGCTTCCGGAGACGGAAGACGAGAGAACCTACAAGGCTGCTGAGGCGGTTTTGAAGGAAGGGACAGCGAAGCTGATCCTGGTGGGAAGCAAGGAAGAGATTGAGAAGATGGGAGCAGGATATGACATTTCCGGGGCAACCATCGTGGATCCCGCGACCAGCGAAAAGACAGAGAGCTACATTGCAAAGCTGGTGGAATTACGCCAGAAAAAGGGCATGACCGAGGAGCAGGCAAAGGAACTTCTGCTGAACAATTATCTGTATTACGGCGTCATGATGGTAAAGATGGGCGATGCGGACGGTATGGTATCCGGCGCATGCCATTCTACGGCTGATACCCTTCGTCCCTGCCTGCAGATCTTAAAGACAAAACCGGGTACAAAGCTGGTTTCCGCATTTTTCGTGATCGTAGTTCCAAATTGCGATATGGGTGCGGACGGAACCTTTATCTTCGGAGATTCCGGTCTGGAGCAGAATCCGGATCCGGAGAAGCTGGCGAACATCGCGGTATCTTCCGCAGAGTCCTTCCGTATTCTGACTGGCAAGGAGCCGGTTGTGGCAATGCTTTCCCACTCTACAAAGGGAAGCGCAAAGCATGCGGACGTGGACAAGGTTGTGGAAGCGACCCGGATCGCAAAGGAGCTGGCGCCGGAATTGAAGCTGGACGGCGAACTGCAGCTTGACGCGGCGATCGTTCCTTCCGTAGGAGAATCCAAGGCTCCGGGCAGCCCGGTAGCAGGACATGCCAATGTACTGATCTTCCCGGATCTGGATGCAGGTAATATCGGATACAAGCTGGCGCAGAGACTGGCAAAGGCAGAGGCTTACGGACCGCTTACCCAGGGAATCGCCGCTCCGGTCAACGATCTGTCCCGGGGCTGCAGCGCGGAAGACATTGAAGGTGTGGTTGCAATCACAGCAGTACAGGCACAGGGCTGAGATGACCGGGAGTACATTGTAACGAAAAAAGTATATCCAGGGGCATCCTATCGTGTATGCCCTTGCAGGGCGGGCGTATTTCGTCCGATAAAGTATGAAAAGGATATCATAATATCAGGAGGAACATAAGGAAATGAATGTTTTAGTGATAAATTGCGGAAGCTCTTCTTTAAAATTCCAGTTGATCAATTCCGATTCCGAGGAAGTCCTGGCAAAGGGACTCTGCGAGCGGATCGGGATTGACGGAAGCCTGACCTATCAGCCGGCAGGCGGCGAAAAGGTAAAGTCCGACAAGGCAATGCCGACCCATACCGAGGCCATCCAGTTTGTGATCGACGCCCTGACAGATCCCGACACCGGCGTTGTTAAGAGCCTGGACGAGATCGGAGCGGTTGGACACCGTGTGGTACACGGGGGAGAAAAATTTGCATCCTCCGCAGTCATTACAGAGGAAATGAAAAAAGCAGTGGAAGAATGCAACGACCTTGCGCCGCTGCACAACCCGGCGAACCTGATCGGAATCAACGCGTGTGAGAAGCTGATGCCGGGCACCCCCATGGTAGGTGTATTCGATACAGCGTTCCACCAGACCATGCCGGAAAAGGCGTATATGTACGGCCTGCCCTATGCATACTATGATAAGTATAAAGTAAGACGTTACGGCTTCCACGGGACAAGCCACAGCTTCGTATCCAAGAGGGTTGCGGAGATCGTTGGGGTTCCCTATGAGGCGACCAAGACCATCGTATGCCACCTTGGAAACGGCGCCAGCATCTGTGCGGTGCTGAACGGAAAATCCGTAGACACCTCCATGGGACTGACCCCGCTGGAAGGTTTGGTGATGGGAACCCGTTCCGGGGACATTGACCCGGCGATCCTGGAGTTTATTGCAAAGAAGGAGAACTTAGACGTTGCGGGACTGATGAAGATGCTGAACAAGGAATCCGGTGTATACGGACTTTCCGACGGCGTGTCCAGCGATTTCCGTGATCTGTGCGCGGCGGCGGATGAAGGCAAAAAGCCGGCCCAGATCGCCCTGGAGGTCTTCGGCTACAGAGTGGCAAAATACGTCGGCTCCTATGCGGCGGCCATGAACGGCGTGGACAACATCGTATTTACCGCAGGCATCGGCGAAAACGACGGGGATATGCGCGAGAGGATCTGCGGATATCTGGGATATCTGGGCATCGAGATCGATAAAGAGGCGAATGCAAAGCGGGGCGAGGAAGTGATCATTTCCACTCCGGATTCCAGGGTAAAGGTTCTGGTGGTTCCGACCAACGAAGAACTGGCCATTGCAAGAGAGACGGTAGCGCTTGTACAATAATATGACGATTTGTGTTACTATTCACGGTGCCTTGCACCTTTCTGCAAGGCATCCGGCCAGCAAAATAGCGGTTTTTTGGCATCCAGCCTCTCGCCGACAGGCGACTTTTCAATGGGCTGGATGCGTTACAGCTCGCAGCCGATTAGATAATAGGCTATGAACTGCGGCAAATCGTTAAGATTTTTTCCGAAAACCTGATTTTTTGGTTGACAAACCGATTTCTCATGATATAATAGTTTAGGTATGAATAGGAGTAAACAGCAATGTTGATGAACCTGTCAGGCGTATTATCAGAACAGCATAGGCCCATAGACGAGATGGTTTTGCCAGAGTTGGATTCTGTTCAGCTAAAGTCCGGGGCGTATCCAGTGATCCGCAGGGATCCGGTACATGTGACTGTTATGCACAGGAAGGACAGGGAGCTGCAGATTCAGGCGGATGGGAAGGTTATGCTTCGGATTCCATGTGACCGCTGTCTGGAAGAAGTGGAGTATGAGTTTCCGCTTCATTTTACCAGATATGTGGATTTGGGGTGTTCGGATGCTGAACTGAGAGAAGGATTCGACGAATCTGACTTTATCAACGGATATCATCTTGACGTGGACAAGATGCTCTTTCAGGAGATTTTGATGTGCTGGCCGGAGAAGGTGCTCTGCATGGAAGACTGCAGAGGAATCTGCAATGTATGCGGCCAGAACCTGAATAAAGGGAGCTGTGACTGCGAGGATACAGGGCTTGACCCAAGGATGTCCGTTGTCCGTGAATTGTTTAAGAATTTTAAGGAGGTGTAACCGATGTCGATCTGTCCAAAAAATAAATCTTCAAAAGCCAGAAGAGACAAGAGAAGAGCTAATTGGAAGATGAGCGCTCCGAACCTGGTAAAGTGCAGCAAGTGCGGAGAACTTATGATGCCTCACAGAGTATGTAAGGCATGCGGCTCATACAACAAAAAAGAGATCATTTCCGTTGATTAATGACGGAGGAGAGAGACTTTCCAGGTTTGGAAGGTCTTTTTTATTCTTAATAGGAAACTTCTCCGAATTTTCCTATAGAACAAAAACCCTCCGGGGGATGCGCGCTGCGCGCATAAGGAAAATAGCTGCTGTTGCAGCCGCGCTCCGGCGCAAGTGTGCGTCAAGTCGCATACGTTTCTTATATATTACTTACTAAGGTATCGGGGCAGAAGACTACCGTGCACGGCCTGACCGGCCGCGAATGGTAATGGCAGAAAATCAACACTTTGACCTGCTGAAAAAATGATTGATAACCCGGATTTTTACGAGTATACTATAACTAAACGTATGACTGCGGATTATTCTGCAGAATGGAAGCTCGGAAAAGGAGGAAAAAACCATGCTGATACTGATCCGGAACGCAAAGGTATTTGCGCCGGAAGAACTGGGAGTACAGGATGTTCTGACAGCCGATTCCAGGATATTAAAGATCGCTCCCCATATTCCGGCTGTCGAGGAATACGATGTCCGTACGATTGACGGGACAGGCATGCTGCTGTTCCCGGGATTCATTGACTGCCATGTACATATCCTGGGAGGCGGCGGAGAGGGGAGCTATCACACGAGGACACCGGAGATCATGCTCACGGATATCACTATGGGCGGGGTAACTACGGTTGTGGGCTGTCTGGGAACCGACGGTACGACGCGGAATATGGCGTCACTCCTGGCAAAGGCCAGAGGGTTGGAGGAGGAGGGAATCACCGCGTACATTTATTCCGGTTCGTACCAGATTCCGGTGCGTACGCTGACTGGGAATCTGGTGGATGACCTGATCCTCATCGACAAAGTAATAGGCTGCGGAGAGATCGCCATTTCCGACCACCGTTCCTCCCAGCCCACAGAAGAGGAATTCGCGAAGATCGTGGGAGACACGAGAGTCGGCGGGATTCTTTCCGGGAAGGCCGGACTGGTGAATATCCACATGGGGGATGGGAAGCGGATGCTCTCGTACCTGCGCTATGTAGCGGAGGAGACGGAGATCCCAACCTCCAATATGCTGCCTACTCATATCAACCGGAGTGCCCGGCTTTTGCATGACGGTATCGATTACGCGAAAACTCTGGGAGGCTTTGTGGATCTGACGACAAGCTCAGATCCGGATTTTCTGGAAGAGGACGAGGTAAAAGCAAGCACCGGCCTGAAAATGATGCTGGACGCAGGAGTGCCGGAGCATCAGATCACATTTTCCTCAGATGGACAGGGCAGTATCCCGATTTTCAGTAAAAGCGGGGAACTTGCCGGGCTGGGGGTGGGGAAAGTAAGCTCTCTGTACCGGGAGGTCCGGGATGCGGTCCTGACAAACCATGTGGGTCTGACGCAGGCGCTGAAAACTGTGACTTCAAACCCCGCGGATCTGCTGAAGCTCACGCAAAAGGGGCGTATCGCCGTGGGAAAGGATGCCGACCTGGTGCTTGCAGAGGAGGATACTATGGACATACATACTGTGATAGCAAAGGGAAAGCTCATGGTATACCAAAAGACGGCTGTCCGAAAAGGAACGTTTGAATCAGACGGAATCGCGGGTGTATCCGCGAAGGGACAGAACTGATTTGAAAGAACAATGGAACAGTACGAAAGAAATTTTAAAATGAATGGAGAGTAATGGATGGAAACGAAAAAAGGAACGATACAGATGCCGCATACCTATGTGATCATTTTCTTTGTGATTTTATTTGCGGCGGTTTTGACGCTGTTTGTCCCGCTGGGGCAGTATGAGACAAAAGAGATCACTTATATGCAGAACGGGGAGGAGAAGACCAGGACTGTATTGGATCCGGAGAGCTTCCAGTATGTGACGGATGAGAACGGCAAAAAGATGACCCACACAGCCCCCATATTCGGAACCGAGGATTTCGGCGGACAGGGAATCCTGAACTATGTATTTGAGGGGCTGACTGTCGGGGATAAATGGGGTTCCGCAGTGGGGATTGTGGCATTTATCCTGGTCATCGGCGGAGCCTTCGGGATTGTGCTGAAAACAGGAGCCGTGGATCAGGGGATCCTGGCCATGATCGAAAAGACAAAGGGCACGGAAAAATATCTGATCCCCGTACTGTTTGTCCTGTTCTCTCTGGGAGGCGCGGTCTTTGGAATGGGCGAGGAGGCAATCCCCTTTGCAATGATCCTGGTGCCCATGTTCATTGCCATGGGGTATGATGCTGTCGTAGGAGTCTGCGTGACATACTGCGCAACTCAGATCGGATTCGGCGCTTCCTGGATGAATCCGTTCAGCCTGGCCATCGCGCAGGGGATCGCAGAGGTTCCGGTGCTTTCCGGCGCGGGCTTCCGTATCGTGCTCTGGTTTGTGTTTACGGGGATAGGGATGGCATTTACCATGGTCTATGCGGCCAAGATCAAAAAGGATCCCAGGATATCGGTTGCCTATGACAGCGACACCCGATACAGGGAGGAGTTTGAAGGAAACGATGAGAAAAAAGCGGACTTCCGGCTGGGCCACAAGCTGATTCTGCTGGTGATCCTGGCGACCATGATCTGGACGGTATGGGGCGTTGTGGCAAAAGGGTTCTATATTCCGGAGATTGCGTCGCAGTTCTTTGTAATGGGCCTGGTAGCTGGTATCATTGCCGTGATCTTCAGGCTGAATGATATGCGTGTCAATGATATTGCATCTTCATTCCAGAGCGGTGCGGCTGACCTGGTAGGGGCGGCGCTGGTTGTCGGCATGGCGCAGGGGATCATCATTATTTTGGGCGGAACGGATGCGTCCTCCCCTACGGTGCTCAATACGATCCTTCATGGGATCAGCAGCGGAATGCAGAATTTTCCGGCCGTGATCTCCGCATGGCTGATGTATGTTTTCCAGACCGTATTTAATTTCTTCGTAGTATCCGGCTCCGGACAGGCAGCGCTGACCATGCCGATCATGGCGCCGCTGTCAGACCTGGTGGGTGTGTCCCGGCAGACGTCCGTTCTGGCGTTCCAGCTGGGAGACGCGTTTTCCAATCTGATCGTGCCGACCTCCGGATGTCTGCTTGGTACACTCGGCGTTGCGAAGCTGGAATGGGGAAAATGGGCGAAGTTCCAGATTAAGATGCAGGGTGTTTTGTTTGCGGTAGCGTCTCTTGCCATGGTGATTGCGGTGCTGATCGGATTTTAAATAAGAATCGGGAAAATTTTAAGAAAATAGTGTCTATATGCGTAAATTCTGTTATAATAAGGGACAGGTTCAGATAAACCGAGGAGCAGAGGATTTATAGGAATCTATCACTATTTTAAAAAGAAAGTGCAGGTAAAAAGATATGGCAGAAGAAGTAAATAACGGCGGATGCACGGAGGAGTCCTGTGCGGGATGTGCGCATGCCGGAAGCTGTGAAAGCAAAAAAGAGGATCTGCGGGCTCCGGCCAACGCATATTCGAATGTAAAAAAGGTGATCGGGGTCATCAGCGGAAAGGGCGGCGTCGGAAAGTCCCTGGTAACCGCGTCCCTGGCGCGCATGATGAAGGAAAAAGGCTATAACGTAGGAATTCTGGACGCGGACATCACGGGACCGTCCATCCCCAAGATGTATGGAATCCACGAGCAGGCAAAGGGAACAGAGGAAGGGATCTATCCTTGTCTCGCAAAGGACGGGACAAGGATCATGTCCGTGAACCTGCTTCTGGAGGATGAGGACGCGCCGGTGATCTGGCGGGGACCGATCATTGCAGGTGTGGTGACTCAGTTCTGGTCGGACGTGATTTGGGATGACCTGGATTACCTGTTCGTGGATATGCCGCCTGGAACCGGGGATGTACCGTTGACCGTATTCCAGTCGCTTCCGGTAGACGGAGTAGTGATCGTGACCTCTCCTCAGGATCTGGTACAGATGATCGTCAAAAAGGCATATAACATGGCAAGGCAGATGAATATTCCGGTGCTTGGCATTGTGGAAAACTACAGCTATGTAAAATGCCCGGACTGCGGCAAAGAGCTGAGGATCTTCGGAGAAAGCCATATTGACGAGATTGCGGGAGAACTGGGCGTGCCCGTACTCGGCAGGATGCCGATTGATCCGGCGATTGCGGAAGTGGTGGAAGAAGAGCGGTTCTATGAAGCGAAGAATCCGTATCTGGATGAGGTAGAACTGTAAATATTTTGTTGTTTTGGGGAATGCCCTGCCGGTTTCGCTGGGCGTATAAAACCTTTACAGACAGCTATGTTCTGATAGGGCTGTCTGTAAAGGTTTTTTCAAAAAAATTGTGTTAAAAGCCTTAAACTACTATGAAGAGAAAAAGCTTTTTCAAATTCTCCCTCTATCAGCCGATTTAGTTTTTTCTTCTCAGCCTGTGTCAGTCTGGGGCGTTCTAAAAGAAATCCGAAGCGTCCGGCTTCTTCGCTGATGATACTTCCCAGCTGCGGGGCGGTTCGGAGGATGCCGTCAGGTTCAATCAGACTGCCGGGGGAGTTCATTCAGGTGTTTTGGACATTTGCGGAAGCTATGATCCACTCCACAATTCTCTCACTGTGGGGAAGGAAGATTCCAGCCACCGGGCCCACCAGCGCCGCGCATATGATCGTTCCAACCCCGACAGCCCCGCCCATCAGAAATCCGGCGGCTACAAAGCACACGTCCACCACAATACGGGTTATGCTGAATGACTGTCCCAGCTTATCGCTGATCACGATCGCTACCAGGTCATTGGGGCCGACGCCGGAATCAGATTTCATGACGATCGTCATGCCGAAAGCCAGGATCACGCAGCCGGCAGCCAGCACGAGGATCCGCGCCGCAAACGGATTGCCGGAATGGATGAGCCCTCCCAGAAGCAGGGTGAAAAAGTCAATGATCGGTCCGCCGCAGATCATGCACAGGACCGTACCGATCTTGATATAACTGCGGTCTGTGATCAGCAGTACCAGGATGATTAAAAAACAGATTGTCATATGTACCCGGCCGTGTGTAAGGACCGTCCATCCCGTCAGACTCTGAGCAGTCCGGAAAAGCCCCTGTATCAGCACATTGAAGGGGTCTGCGCCGAGGTCAGCCAAAAGGAACAGGGTGACGCCCAGATGAGCGATGGTCAGGCCGATGAATAAGATTACGATTCGCAGCAATATTTCTTTGAGAGTTCTTTTTTGCATGGCAGTGTCCTTTTTGCGTTAAAATGATTTTCCTACATTATATCGGCAAATCAACGCTCCGTCAATCTTTTAATTTTCGTAGAGTATTGACGTTACAGGTCACACCTTGACTAGGCGTGCCCTGTAACTCAGACCGTCATTTAAAATTGCCTACGGCAATGGACGGCCTGAATCCCAGCTTTTATGTGCATCCTCCTGACCAATCAGCGTAGTGATTGGTCAGTGTGTGACATGTAACGTATTGACACCTCTGCGTAAAATAGCTATGATATTTTCAAAGAATGGCAGGAGGAATCGAATATGGATGTTCAAGAGCATAGACTGCAGGTAAAGCTGGTTTCAGACATGGAAAAGGTTTTTCCGTCCCGAAAGCCTTCGGAGGACGGGGCTGTCAGCCGATTGACAGCCTTGAAAGGGGAGACGGTTTCATTTCAGATCGCGTACTATGGTGATGTAGGAAGAAAGCAGCGGGGGACAGCCCGAATCAAGGCACCGGACGGAATCAGGGTCAGGGTAAAAAAGGTGGGACTGGTACCCTGTGCCTACCCGTGCCACATGGAGAGGGACGAGGGATATCTGACTACAGAACCGGGGCTGTATCCGGACCTGCTGGAGGACTTGGGGGAATTTGGATTCCCAATCATTTCCGGCCAGTGGAGGAGCCTGTGGATCGATATCGAGACAACGGAAGATACGCCGGCCGGGGAATATCCGGTAAAAATCATTTTGGAAAGCCGGGTTCATGCGCCGGGGATGAGGCCATTGTCCGCAGAGGCGGACATGACTGCGGAGATATTAAACACGGCACTTCCGGAACTAAAGATCCGGCATACGGAATGGTTCCACTGCGATTGTCTGGCAGAATATTACGGTGTGGAAGTATTCAGTGAGAGGCATTGGGAGATCATAGAAAATTTTGTCCGTCACGCGGTCAAAAGGGGGTGTAATATGCTGCTTACGCCGGTATTTACGCCTCCTTTGGATACGGCTGTGAATGGGGAACGGCGCACCGTGCAGCTGGTGGATGTGACCGTGTCGGACCAGGGATATGAGTTTGGATATGACAGGTTCCGGCAGTGGGTGGAAATGTGCAGGCGCTGCGGGATCAGATATTTTGAAATCTCGCATCTGTTCAGCCAGTGGGGCGCGAAGGCGGCGCCGAAGATCATCGGCAGAGTCAACGGAGAGGAACGTAAAATCTTCGGATGGGAGACTGGAGCTGGCGGTGAGGAATACAGGAAATTTCTGCAGACGTTTCTTGTCTCCTTTACGGAAGAGATTGAACGGCTCGGCATAGGAAAGCAGTGTTATTTTCATGTATCAGACGAGCCGGAGGAAAAGGACCTGGAGTCCTACATCCATGCAAAAAATCTGGTAAAAGAATATCTGTCGGGATACCGTATGATAGATGCGCTTTCCGAGTACAGGTTTTATGAGCAGGGCGCTGTGGAGGAGCCGGTATGCGCCAATGACCATATAGAGCCATTTTTGAAGAACCGTCCGCCCAGGCTGTGGACGTATTACTGTACTGCCCAGCCTCTGGCGGTCTCCAACCGCTTTATTGCTCTGCCGGGATTCCGCACAAGGATCCTTGGTATTCAGCTCTATAAATATGCGGTCAGCGGTTTTCTGCATTGGGGATATAATTTTTACAACAGTGAATTTTCCCTGTATCCGATCGATCCGTACCAGTGCACCGACGCAGACGGGGCATTTCCGTCAGGAGATCCGTTTCTGGTATATCCGGGAAAGGACGGGAAGCCGGTGGATTCGATCCGCTCAATGCTGATGGAAAAGGCGATGGCGGACCTGTGCGCAATGGATCATCTGGAAAAACTGACGGACCGGGAAACTGTCATGAAATGCCTGATGGAAGAAGAACACGGGGAGATCACCT
This sequence comes from Schaedlerella sp., assembly GCF_056796775.1. Classification (NCBI taxonomy): domain Bacteria; kingdom Bacillati; phylum Bacillota; class Clostridia; order Lachnospirales; family Lachnospiraceae; genus Schaedlerella; species Schaedlerella sp. Next base: position 16,394 of record NZ_JBQIKP010000056.1, on the reverse strand, counting down.
TCCGCGCCTATCCGCAGAAGGCATCCTATCTCGCGGAGGTCCGGGAAAACATCAATGCCGCGATTCGGGCGGCAATATCAAAGAATGCCCGGAAACTCCCATGACCCGGAAACCTATATGATCTTTTTCTGGTAGGCGATCCGTTCACTGCCGTCTTCGAGATAAATGATTCCGCACCGGGTAAACTGGCGTTTCTCTAATAAACGCTGCATCACCCGGTTGTCCCGGTGCGTATCAATCCTCAGGTTTCTGCACTGTGAGAGTGCCCAGTCGAGACAGAAGGAACCGGCGCCACGGATGGTGCCGTCCGAGGTGATGCGGTGGACGACGCCGTAAGGGGACTCATCCAGCCACTGCCCGTTGCAGATGCGGCGGTAGGAATTCTCTTCGCCGAATCGGTAATAAAATGCGGCGATTACCTTCTGCTGTTCCTCGCAGATATAGCTGCAGCCTTCTGCAATATCAGATTCCAGAAGAGTACGTGGCGGATAGGCGGTTCCCCACTGGGTCGGATTGCCGTGGGCGGCCATGAACCTGCGGGCATTGTCATACAGCCGCAGAAGGATGTCCAGGTCTGTCGGGGTTGCTTTTCTGATCTTCATAGGGCTCCTTTTATGCTATAAAATATCTGCATTTTTCAAAATAAAAATTCTGTTCTTTTCGGAAAAGCTCTGTCAGCCGGGAAATACCGTTCCCATCCTGATAAGCTTTCAAAGCATCCAGATATTCGTGTCTGTTTGCATCCTCGATGATCACGGGAATCATTTTTTGAATCAGGCATTCTCTGAAAAGAATCAATCTGCCGGTTCTTCCGTTTCCATCCTGAAAGGGATGTATGCTCTCATATCTTGCATGAAATTCTGCCAATACGGAAAGATCCTCTGCCTGGTTCTTATACCAATGCAGAAGCTGATTCATTTCATCAGCTACTTCATCCGGTCTTATGGTCTGATACATGCCGATCATGTTGGGGCGCTTTTTATAATCTCCGATTGCATATCCATTCGCGCGGTCTTCAAATACTCCGGATTTCAGTTCATAATGAAATTGTTTTATCAATCTCTGGGTCAGCGGTTCATTCAAAGTGTCCAGCATCCTATTGAACATCAGAAAGTGGCCGTTCATCTCCTCCACATCCTTTGCGCGGTAATAGTCCTCCGATCTGGGGAGCGTACCATGGTCAAACAGAGAAGCCGTCTGCTCCTCCGTAAGTGTGCTTCCTTCTATCTTGTTGGAGTTGTAGGCGAGCAGGCGCTGTGTATAAGCATATACTCCGGAACGGTCAAATTTTTGTCTCTCTATTTTAAATCTTTCCAACAAAAAAGTTAGAAAATCGTTATTGTAATCACACATAGTTTTCCTCTCATTGATATTGTCATTACAGAATCTGAATTATGATTCAGTATAGCATATCTCAAATAGTTTGTCTAGAAAAAACAAACATTAGTTCGTTCTTGCCGGCAAGATGTGACATGTAACGATCGCGATACTGTTTGGATTCAAATTGAGTTGAAAATATAAGTATAAACATATATACTATATAAAGTGAAGATATTGCGTGAAAGAATATAGATGAAATCTGCATTTTCAAAAAAGTGAACAGTATTTTTTCACGATAAGATCTAATAGAGATGTGTAGAATACTATAAAGCAACAGCAGACAAAGGGGACAAAAGATGAGATTATACATTGTACGACACGGAGAAACAGATTGGAATAAGGCGCGTAGGGTACAGGGCTTCTCGGACATTCCGCTGAATGAATACGGAAGGCATCTGGCACGCGAGACAGCGGAGGGGATGAAGGACATTCCCTTTGACCTTGCTTATACAAGCCCGCTGGTCCGGGCGCGTGAAACGGCCGAGATCATACTGGCGGGCAGGGATATCCCTCTCATCGAATCCAACGGGATCAAGGAAATGGGATTCGGAGAATATGAGGGCATGTGCATCAGCGGAAAAGAAAAAGCGCTGGAAAGTGAAGCGTTCAAAAAATTCTTTATCGATACGGGGAATTTTGTCCCGGCAAAGGGCGGGGAGAGTATAGCGGACATTATGGAGCGGACCGGACAATTCTTAAAAGAGCTGTGTGAAAATCAGGCGTTGCAGGGGAAGCAGATCCTGCTGTCCACACACGGCGCCGCCATGACCGCGTTGCTGAACCATATCCGGAGGAATCTGAACGCCGCGGATTTCTGGAAGTGGCAGGTTCCGGCGAATTGTGCGGTGACCACCGTTGACGTGAGGGATGGAGTGCCGGTGATCGCGGAAGAGAGCAAGGTCTATTATAAAGATCCTGTTAAACGGTGGAGTATAGAATAGGAGAAATAGTAAAAACTTTATTCATATATTGTGAGATGCAATATGGCAGCAAGTCTGACCGTGGATCTTGTATAATTTATATATAGATATTTTGTACAGAAATTAGTTGGGCCTTCGTGGCAAAAGTGTCAAAGGGAGAAATAACAGATTTGTCAGCAGTTGCGGAAAATTTTGATGACCATGACCAGAATACGGATTTTTTCTGTGTAAGGATAACTATGCCCTGGTTGGATCAGCATCCAGGGCATAGCATCGTACATTGTATCAAAAAATTTTCAGTGGCAGGATTTCTGGATAGAAAGCCTTACCTAATCTTCTTCTTCCACCTGTACCGTATACGTATGCCGTTTTCTCGCCATCTCGTCATTTGCCAGATATTCGTCGTAGGTCGTGATCTTGTCGATCAGCTTGCCCCCCGGTACGATCTCCATGATCCGGTTGGCTGTTGTCTGGACGATCTGATGGTCCCGGGAGGTGAACAGAAGCACACCCGGGAATTTGATCATCCCGTTATTCAGCGATGTGATCGCCTCCATATCCAGATGATTGGTGGGCTCGTCGAAGAGCAGCACATTGGCGCCGGAGATCATCATCTTGGACAGCAGGCACCGCACCTTTTCTCCTCCGGAAAGTACCTTCAGCCGCTTCACGCCGTCTTCTCCGCCGAACAGCATCCGGCCTAAGAAACCACGGACATAGGTGACATCCTTGTTCTCGGAATACTGGGTGAGCCATTCCGTGATGGTGTAATCGCTGTCAAATTCCTCTCCGAAATCCTTCGGGAAATACGCCTGGGAGGTAGTGATCCCCCACTTGTAGGTTCCCTCGTCCGGCTCCATCTCGCCGATCAGAATCTTGAACAAGACCGTCTTGGCAAGCTCATTGCTGCCCACAAAAGCTACCTTGTCATCGTGGCCCAGCGTAAAGGTCAGGTTGTCCAGGACCTTTTCTCCATCAATGGTCTTAGAAAGCCCTTCTACAGCCAGCACTTCATTGCCAATCTCACGGTTCGGCCGGAAGTCGATGTAGGGGTACTTCCGGCTGGACGGCTTGATTTCATCCAGCTGGATCTTTTCCAGGGCACGCTTCCTGGAGGTAGCCTGCTTGGACTTGGACGCGTTGGCACTGAACCGGGAAATAAATTCCTGCAGCTCCTTGATCTTTTCTTCCTTCTTTTTATTCGCTTCCTTCATCTGCCGGATAATGAGCTGGCTGGACTCATACCAGAAGTCATAGTTTCCGGCGTAGAGCTGGATCTTACCGTAGTCAATGTCCGCAATCTGGGTGCAGACCTTGTTCAGGAAATAACGGTCATGGGAAACCACGATCACCGTATTTTCAAAATTGATCAAAAATTCCTCCAGCCATGCGATGGCGTCCAGGTCCAAATGGTTGGTAGGCTCGTCCAGCAGCAGGATATCCGGGTTGCCGAACAATGCCTGCGCCAGCAGCACCTTGACTTTCTCCGGACCGGTCAGGTCCCTCACGGCTTTGTAATGAAGCTCCGTATCGATCCCCAAGCCGTTCAGCAGGGCGGCAGCGTCGGATTCCGCCTCCCAGCCGTTCATGGTAGCAAATTCCCCTTCCAGCTCGCTGGCCTTGATCCCATCCTCATCGGTGAAATCCTCTTTCGCATAGATGGCGTCTTTTTCCTTCATGATCTCATAAAGGCGGGCATTTCCCATAATGACCGTGTCCAGAACGGGATATTCGTCGTACTTGGACTGGTCCTGCTGCAGGAAGGAGAGACGTTCTCCCGGAGTAATGGCGATCTCCCCGTTGGTCGGCTCGAGCTGCCCGGACAGGATCTTCAAAAAGGTAGACTTTCCCGCGCCGTTGGCGCCGATGATGCCGTAGCAGTTTCCTTCGGTGAATTTGATGTTCACATCTTCAAATAATGCTTTTTTTCCAACTCTTAATGTAATATTATTTGCACTGATCATACTGTAAACCCTCTGCTTTTCTAAATCTTTATCAGGCGGGATCCGCCCGCGTGTTTTACTGTCACTTCCTCTATATTATACATAAAACCTTTTGTTTTTCAAGGAAAATCATCGCGCCATTTACAATTTCAATAAAAAGGTCTACTTAAAGGAGGGATTGTGTGCTATAATTGGAAGAAATTGATTCGGGATCAGCAGAAAAATGACAGATACAGACGAGTCAGGAGATGTCAGATGTTTTACGCGGATCCTGAATCCTACATATGAAAAGAGGCGTCTTGCAGATAAAAAACGAAGAGAGAATAAAACAGTAAAATGATCAGAAGCGAGGTTTTAATATGCAGAAAGCAACAATGATCCTGGAGGGCGGGGCGACAAGAGGGGTATTTACCTCAGGAGTCCTGGATTATCTGATGGAGCAGGAACTTTATATATCCCACGTCATCGGCGTGTCCGCAGGCTCCTGCAACGCGGTGGATTATGTGTCAAGACAGCCCGGCAGGACAAGGGATTGTATGATCCTGACAGACAAAAAGGATGATTATGTCCACGGGTTCCGGAAGGCGATCAAGGAAAAAAGTCTTATGAATATGGATATGATCTTTGACACCTATCCCAATGAGACATTTCCCTTTGATTTTGAGACGTATTTCCAGTCGGAGATAAAGTGCGAGATCGTAGCGACGAACTGCCTCACCGGAAAGGCGGAATATCTGGATGAACGGCAGGACAGGGCGAGGCTGATGAAGCTATGCAGGGCATCCTGCAGTATGCCGCTTTTGACCCCCATCGTGAGGGTGGACGGGGTTCCCTATCTGGACGGCGGCCTGGCGGATTCGGTGCCTATCCAGCGGGCGCTGACCTATGGGAACCGGAAGATCGTGGTGATCCTGACCCGGAATCCGGGATACCGGAAAAAGAGGGTGTCTAAGGGGATGGCAAGGGTCTACCGGGAGGCGTACCGGTCTTATCCTGCTCTGCTGAGGGCCATCATGACAAGGAGTCTGTATTATAACCGCACGATGGAACAGATCGAACGCCTGGAAGAGGAAGGCAGGATCTTCGTCCTGCGGCCCCAGGTGAAAACGGTGTCCCGGCTGGAGCGCAATGCAGAGATCCTGACAGGCTTTTACGAGCACGGCTATCACCTGATGGCGCGGGAATATGACCGCCTGACGGAATATTTGGAGAGATAAATTCTGCACAAGGAAGAATATCTGTCCTGCAATCATGGACGCATATCGTCCGATCAGGCAGGATTTATGAAACCAGGAGGAAAAGAAGATGAGCAAGGAAAAAATGAACTACACACAAAACAGGGAATTGTCCTGGCTGCGGTTTAACCAGCGGGTCCTGGAGGAGGCACGGGACGAGAGCGTGCCGCTTCTGGAGCGGATGAAGTTCGTCTCCATCTTTACCAGCAACCTGGACGAATTTTTTATGATCCGGGTCGGCAACCTCTTAAACATGGCGGCCGTGGACAACAAAAAGGTGGATCTGAAATCCGGGATGACGCCGGGGGAGCAGCTTAAGGCGATCTACGGCGCGGTGGCGCCCCTTTACAAGGAGCGGGATAAGACCTATTCGGAGATCAAGAAACAGCTTTCCACCTATGGGATTAGCAGCATGGGCTTCAAGGAGCTGGAGCCCCAGGAAAAGAAGTTTATTAAAAAATATTTTAAGGAACAGGTCTTGCCGGTGCTTTCCCCGCAGATCGTGGATGTGAACCATCCGTTCCCCCACCTGCTTAATAAGGAAGTCTACATTGTGGCGAATCTCAAGCTGGATGACCGGACTATGATGGGGATCGTTCCGATTCCCCAGTTCGTGCCCAAGATCGTGTACCTTCCGGGACATGATGTGCGTTATATTCGCGTCGAAAAGGTGATCCTGGAATACATGGAGCTGATCTTCGGTCAGTACCAGGTGTCCGATAAAAATTATATCTGCGTCACACGGAACGCCGACATCTCTCCGGACGATGATTCCTATGCGGACAATGATGACTTCCGTTTCGTGATGCAGAAGGCGCTGCACAAGAGAAGAAGGATGGCAGTGGTCCGCCTGGAGGTGGCAAGCCCCCTTGGAAAAGAGATGGAGAAGTTTTTCTGTGAGAAGTTCAACGTCACCCAAGAATGCATTTTCCGGACCAAGATGCCCATGACGCTGGATTTCGTGTTCTCTGTGATCGAGAAGGTGCCAGATTCCATGAAACGCTCCCTGACGGATGAGACCTTTGTTCCTCAGCCGTCGGCATCGGTGGCGGAGGGCAGCGTGATGGCCCAGGTGAAGCGCCGGGACATCCTCCTTTCCTACCCCTATGAGAGTATGGAGCCGTTCCTGCAGCTGATCCGTGAAGCGTCGGTGGATCCCGATGTCATGACCATCAAGATCACCATTTACCGGCTGGCGAAGAAGACCAGGCTGGTGGAATATCTGTGTGCCGCCGCGGAAAACGGCAAGGAGGTCACAGCCCTGATCGAGCTGCGCGCGCGGTTTGACGAGCAGAACAACATCGACTGGGCAGAGCGTATGGAAGAGGCAGGCTGCCGAGTGATCTACGGCTTCGAGGGGTATAAGGTCCACTCCAAGATCTGCCTGATCACCTACCGCAGCCGCAACGAGATCCGCTATATTACCCAGATCGGAACCGGCAATTACAACGAAAAGACGGCGAAAATGTATACCGACTTTTCTCTTATGACAGCCAACCAGGCGATCGGGGAGGACGCGGCGGTCTTTTTCAAAAATATGGCCATCAGCAACCTCCACGGCGCATACCAGCATCTGATCGTGTCTCCTACCAGCTTAAAGCAGAAGGTGCTGATGCTGATTGATGAGGAAATCAAGAAAGGAACCTCGGGAAGAGTCCTGATGAAAATGAATTCCGTTACGGATATTGATTTTATCCGGAAGGTGGCGGAGGCGTCCAGGGCCGGCGTGAAGATCGACCTGATCGTGCGGGGAATCTGCTGTGTGCTGCCGGGCATTCCGGGAGAAACGGAGAACCTCACCGTGACCAGCATCGTAGGCCGCTACCTGGAGCACCCCAGAGTATTTGTCTTTGGATCCGGGGATGAGAAGAAGGTGTACATCGGCTCTGCGGACATGATGACCCGGAACACGGAAAAGCGTGTGGAGGTGGCCTGCCCGATCTACGACCCGGCCATCAAAAAACAGCTTGTGCGGTATCTGGCGATTATGCTTGCGGACAATGTAAAAGCAAGGGTCATGACCAGCGACGGAACGTACCAGAAAAAGAAGGGCGGGGAGCGGAAAATCTGCGCCCAGGAGATTTTCATGAAGGAAGCGCTCCACGCGAAACGGCCGGAACGGATTGAGGAAAGGAAGTCCCTTTTGTCCAGGCTGCGTGACGCTGTGCCCGTAGTTCAGATCAAAAAGAGAAAATAGCAGATAAAACAAGTATAGGAGGAAAACAGATGAAACCAATCAAGATCAGTGCATTTGGAACAGTAAAAGACGGGAAGGAAGCAAAGCTGTACACTCTGACGAATGATGCCGGGATGTCGGCGGAATTTACGGATTACGGCGCTTCGCTGGTGAGGCTGTTTGTGCCGGACCGGGAAGGGCGGCTTCGGGACGTGGTATTGGGTTATGAAAACGCAGCCGGATATGAGGCAGGCACAGAATCCATCGGCGCGCCGGTGGGCCGTAACGCGAACCGGATCGGAGGGGCTTCCTTTGAACTAAACGGCGTGACCGTTTCCCTGACTGCCAATCAGAACAGCAACAATCTGCACAGCGGACCGGACGTCTATAACAAGCGTTTCTGGGAAGCAGAGGAGATCGCGGATGATCATTTGACCTTCCTGCTGCACAGTCCGGACGGGGATCAGGGATTTCCCGGGGCGCTGGATATGAAGATCACATGTACCCTGACAGAGGAGAATGAGCTCCGGTTTACATACGATGCGGTTCCGGATGCGGATACGGTCATCAACATGACAAACCACAGCTATTTTAATCTGAATGGACATGACAGCGGAAATATCCTTTCTCATGAGGTGACCCTGGATGCGGATGCATTTACTCTCACAGACGCGGATTCCATCCCTACGGGAGAGTTCATGGATGTGGCAGGCACGCCCATGGATTTTAGGAACGGGCGTGTGATCGGTGACGAGATCGACTCTGACTTTGAAGCAATCCGTCTGGGAAGGGGCTATGACCACAACTGGGTATTGAAAAATGGCGGAAAGTTTGGTAAAGTAGCGGAGGCGGCCGCGCATGAAAGCGGTATCGTCATGGACGTGTATACAGACCTGCCAGGCATTCAGGTGTATACAAGCAATTTCCTGGATCAGGAAACCGGAAAAGACGGGGCGGTGTATCCGTACCGTGCTGCGGTCTGCTTTGAGACCCAGTATTTTCCGGACGCTGTCCATCATGAGAATTTTCCAAGCTCTGTCTGCAGGGCAGGGCATGCTTATCACACGGTGACGGCGTACCGTTTCCGCAGGGAAGGATAATTCCAGGGAATCGGCGCAGTCCGGAGATTCCGGTGTTCCATGCGGCTGGCGCAATACTTACGGCGGATTTCATCGGCGTGAATAGATCAGAATTGATTATAATAAGGAACGGGTAGTATAAATCTATGGGGAAAGCAGTATATATAGCAGAGAAACCAAGTGTTGCGCAGGAATTTGCCAAGGCTTTAAAATTGAACGTACGGCGCGGTGACGGCTATCTGGAGGCGGAGAACGCCATCGTGACCTGGTGCGTCGGGCATCTGGTGACGATGAGCTATCCGGACAAATATGACCCTGCATTGAAAAGGTGGAGTCTGGATACTCTGCCTTTTCTGCCGGAGGAGTTCCGGTATGAGGTGATCCCGGCTGTGGAAAAGCAGTTTCGGACCGTCAGCGGGATTTTGAACCGGGAGGATGTGGAGCGAATCTATGTGTGCACTGACTCCGGACGGGAAGGGGAATACATCTATCGGCTGGTGGAGCAGGAAGCCCATGTGCAGGGAAAGGAGCGCAGGCGGGTATGGATTGATTCCCAGACCGAGGAGGAGATCCTGCGGGGGATCCGGGAGGCAAAGGAGCTGTCGGAATACGACAACTTAAGTGCCTCCGCCTACCTGCGCGCAAAAGAGGATTATCTGATGGGGATTAACTTTTCCCGTCTGCTGACCCTAAAATACGGGGACAGCGTTTCCAATTATCTCCGAGCGAAGGATCGACCGGCGATTTCCGTGGGCCGGGTGATGACCTGCGTGCTGGGGATGGTGGTGCGCAGGGAGCGGGAGATTCGGGATTTTGTGAAAACGCCCTTCTACCGTGTACTGAGTACGATCCAGGTCAGCGGCCAGACCTTTGAAGGGGAATGGAAGGCGGTCCAGGGCTCCCGGTGGTTTGAGTCCTTTGACCTGTATAAGGAAAATGGATTCAAGACCCGGGAAAAGGCGGAGGAGCTGATCGCGTACCTGACGGACGGGCAGGGGGCCGCAGAAACTTACGCAGGCCAGGAATTGCCGAAAGATCAGGCTGCGCCGGGGAAGAGCGGCGGGGCTTCGGCAGGCGCGCGGCACACGCTCACCTGCCAGGTGGCTTCCATCGAAAAGAAAAAGGAGAAGAAAAATCCGCCTCTCCTCTACAATCTGGCAGAGCTGCAGAATGACTGCTCCAAGCGGTTTAAGATCAGTCCCGATGAGACGCTGCGGATCGTGCAGGAGCTGTATGAGAAAAAGCTGGTTACCTATCCCCGTACCGATGCCCGTGTGCTGTCCACAGCGGCAGCAAAGGAGATCAGCCGCAATCTGAACGGGCTTTCCAAATACCAGATGGCAACGCCCTATCTACAGGATATCCTGCAGTTCGGAAGCCATAAGAACCTGGCAAAGACCCGGTATGTGAATGACAAGCAGATCACGGATCATTATGCCATCGTACCCACCGGGCAGGGACTGCAGAGCCTGGGCTCTGTCTCGGACATGTCCCGGAAGATCTACGACTGCATCGTACGCCGCTTTCTGAGCATTTTCTATCCGCCGGCAGTGTATCAGAAGGTATCCATCGTAACAAAGATCAAAGAGGAAAGCTTTTTTTCCAGCTTCAAGGTACTGGCGGAGGAGGGTTATCTCAAAGTGTCAGGCATTCCCCAGGCGAAAAAAACGGCAAAAGAGGACGGGGGAGCAGAGGGAGACGGGGGCGAGAAGCAGAACGTGGACCGGGATCTGTTCCAGGCGGTCCAGGGGATCCGGAAAGGGGCCGTGCTCCCGGTAGAACGGCTGGAGATCAGAGAGGGGGAGACTACGCCGCCGAAGCGGTATAACTCCGGCTCCATGATCCTGGCCATGGAGAACGCGGGACAGCTCATTGAGGATGAAGAGCTCCGGGCCCAGATCAAGGGCAGCGGGATCGGGACCAGCGCCACCCGGGCGGAGATCTTGAAAAAGCTGATGAATATTCAGTATCTGGCGTTAAATAAAAAGACCCAGATCATTACCCCCACTCTGCAGGGAGAGATGATCTATGATGTGGTGGATCATTCCATCCGGCCTCTCTTGAACCCGGAGCTGACGGCAAGCTGGGAAAAGGGGCTGTCCTATGTGGCGGAGGGAGAGATCACGCCGGAGGAATACATGCAGAAGCTGAGCCAGTTTATCGTCAGAAGAACGGATGCGGTGAAGAACCTCCGCAACCAGTTCCAGCTCAGGGCCTGCTATGACCAGGCATCGCAATTTTACTAACCTGTACGGTTGCAATCCGAACTATCAGTTTTATGCAATTTATTGCAATAAAACTGATAGCTCGGATTAGCAACCTACGCATGAATGAGCAAAATGCGGCTGCATCAGCAGACGCGAGAGTGCAATAGCATGGATTTTGCGAATGAATGCGCAGGTTGGATGATCTTTAGATCATCCAACCGTACAGGTGGCAATTTTATAAACAATCATAAGGAGATCACTATGAAAGCATTAACCGTACAGGAACTTTACACTTTAGAGGAAACCATTGCGGCAACCCTGTTTGACGGGGTCACCTATCCGTGGGAGGTGCTCCCCAGGATCAGCGCGTTTATCCTGGAGCTTGGAGCCACGCTTTCACCGGAGGAGTATGAGAGACGGGGAGAGAATATCTGGATCGCCAGGTCGGCGAAGGTGGCGCCCACCGCATTTATCAACGGTCCGGCCATCATCGGAAAGGATGCGGAGGTCCGCCACTGCGCGTTTATTCGGGGAAATGCCATTGTGGGAGAAGGCGCGGTAGTAGGAAATTCTACAGAGCTGAAAAATGTGATTCTGTTCAATAAGGTGCAGGTTCCCCATTATAATTATGTGGGCGATTCCATTTTGGGCTATAAGGCTCATATGGGCGCAGGCTCCATTACCTCCAATGTAAAGTCGGATAAGAAGCTGGTGGTGGTGAAGGCTTTGGATGAAAGGATTGAGACCGGGATGAAAAAGTTCGGCGCCATGCTGGGAGACGAGGTGGAGGTAGGCTGCGGCAGCGTCCTCAATCCGGGAACCGTTATCGGGGCGCATACGAATATCTACCCGCTGTCCTCGGTCCGGGGATTTGTTCCCGGCGGCAGCATCTACAAGAAGCAGGGAGAGATTGTGGAAAAAGCAGAGGACTGATGGCTACTGACCCAGAGAAGGCAGACAGGGCGGCAGGACCTCTCGAAGAGCGGTTTGTGTGAGAGCAGTGGTCGTTTGAAAGAAGGCAGTTTATATAGAAAATACGGAGGGCAGAACATTGGGAGAGATACAAAGTATTGGATTTATCGGCGTGGGGATCATGGGAAAATCCATGGTGCGCAATTTGATGAAGGCAGGCTTTGACCTGCACATCTATGCAAGGACCAGATCCAAGGTGGAGGATGTGATCGGCGAGGGCGCGGTGTTTCACGAAAGCATTGCGGACTGTGTAAAAGATCGGGACGCGGTGATCACCATCGTGGGATTTCCGCAGGACGTGGAAGAGGTTTATTTTGATGAGGGAAATATCCTGGACCATGTAAAAGAGGGAGTTTATCTGATCGACATGACGACCACCAGCCCCCAGCTTGCGGAAAAGATCTATCAGGAGGGCGGCAAAAAGGGCTGTCATGTTCTGGACGCGCCGGTGACCGGGGGAGATACCGGGGCGAAAGCAGGGACCCTCTCCATTCTGGTGGGCGGTGATCAGGCAGACTTTGAAGCCTGCATGCCTCTTTTTGAGGCCATGGGGACCAACATCAATTATCAGGGAAAGGCGGGCTGTGGACAGCACTGCAAGCTGGCCAACCAGATCATGATCGCCGGAGCGCTCTCAGGCGTATGCGAGGCCATTGCCTATGCCAGGGAAAAAGGACTGGATCCGGACACGCTGCTGCGATCGGTATCCGCAGGCGCGGCGGGCAGCAGACAGTTGGACAGCCTGGGACCCAAGATCGTGAAGGAGGACTTTGCGCCGGGATTTTTTATGAAGCATTTTATCAAAGACATGCGGCTGGCCCTGATCGAGGCTAATATGAGCGGACTTTCACTTGACGTTTTAAGCACCGTGCTTGCAGGCTGTGAGGAATTGGAAGCGGAAGGCATGGGCGATCTGGGAACTCAGGCGCTGATCCGGTATTACGATCCTATTGAAATCGAAGATGAGGAGTCGGAAAATGCGGAAGAACTGTAAAATTCAGGCGGGCCGGCAGGCATGACTGTCCCCGCAGGGAGGGATATTTCCTCTGTGTACAGCGGGAAATTGCGGCAGATAGATAAAGAAGGCGGAAGAAATCATGTTAGAGATTCAGGAATTGAGTAAATCATACGGAAAGCATCTGGCTGTGGATAAGGTCAGCTTTTTCGTGCCGGACGGCCAGGTGGGGATCCTGCTTGGCCCCAACGGCGCCGGAAAATCCACGATCATCAAAAGTATTGCAGGGCTCCTGCGGTATCAGGGCAGGATCGGGATCCAGGGAATGTCTTCCAGGTCATTGGAGGCGAAGAAGATCTTCGGATATGTGCCGGAGATCCCGGCCATGTTTGACGCCCTGACGGTTCGGGAGCATGTGGAATATATCCGGAAGGCATATTCCAGTACTATTACGGACGAAGAGGTACAGACATTATTTGAGCGCTTTGAACTGGCCGACAAGCAGGATAAGCTGGGGAATGAACTGTCTAAGGGAATGATGCAGAAGGTCAGCATCTGCTGCGCCCTGGCCATCAAGCCCCGGGTGATCCTGCTGGACGAGCCCATGGTGGGGCTGGATCCCCAGGCCATCAAGGAACTGAAAAAGGTAGTGCTGGAGCTGCGGGACCAGGGAGTGACCGTGCTGATCAGCACCCATATGCTGGAGATGGTGGAGGAGCTGTGGGACGTCATGTTCGTGATGGATCAGAGCCATATCATCGGTTCCTATCGAAAAGAGGACGTCGGGGAAAAGGATCTGGACGACCTGTTCTTTGAGATGACGGGCGGTGAGAAGCGATGAGGGCATTGTTATATCTGACCTGGCGGTCTTTTGTCAATAACGTAAAGCGGGCGCTGAAAAAACCGGTCACTTTGATCCTCATCATTTTACTCGGGGTTTACGCGGTCTATGTCCTGTTTATGGTGGGAAAGCTGGTGACGGAGCTGCGGTTTGATTCCGCGGACGGCCTGATCGCTCTGGTCTCCGTGTGGACGATCTACATTTTCCTGTCGGATTTTCTCGCTTATTCATCCAGAAAAGGAGTCATATTTCGGCAGGCGCATCCGCATTTTGTGTTTCCGGCCCCGATCAGCCCAAAGCTGATCCTGATCCACAGCGCCTGGATGAACTATCTGACCTCAGTGGTCGTCAGTCTGCTGTTCGTGCTGGCCGGGGTGACCGTATTCAGTGTGGAGCCCTGGAGAATGGCGCTGTTCTTCATTGTGGGGTGCATCCTGGAGCTTTTGCTGGAAGTCAGCGTGATGGTATTCATGTATACAAATGAAACGCTGCCGGAACGGTTCATGAAAGGACTGAGTCTGGGGATCAAAATCTTTCTCGGAGCAATGACTTTGTTTCTTGTTCTGTATTTCCGCCGGGAGGGCTTCAGCCTGGCGACGGTTTCCGCCTTCTTTGACTGGCCGGGACTGCAGATGATCCCCGTAGTGGGCTGGAATATTGCGGCTTACCGGTTGATCCTGACGGGCCCCACGAACCTGAATATGGTCTGTACGGCTCTGTATGTCTGTACGGTGGCAGCCGCGTTTCTGACGGCGAAGCATATGCGCTGCGAAGGAGCCTATTATGAAGACGCGGCGAAATTTGCGGATGATTACGCGGAGATGAAGCGGAAGCAAAACAGCGGTGAGATGGTCACCGGCATCGGGGAGAAGAAACGGAAGTTCCGCCGGATCTCGGGGGATTACCGGGCAAGCGGAGCGAAGGCGGTCTTTTACCGGCAGCTTCTGGAATACAAAAAGGAACGGTGGTTTATTTTTACCAAGGCTACTGTCATCAACCTGGTAGCCTCCGCGGTCATGGCGTTCGCCCTCAGGCAGAACGTTGGACGGACAGAGGTTCCCCAGCTTTTTCTGCTGGGAATGACGGCTTACATGACACTGGTATTTTCGGGAATCACGGGAAAATGGGAAACGGAGCTGAAAAGCCCCTATCTGTTCCTGATTCCGGATACGCCTTTTAAAAAGCTCTGGTATGCGACACTGATGGAGCATGTAAAAGCATTTGTGGACGGGATCGTGCTCTGCGTCCCCATGGGGGCGGTGTGGGGCGTATCTCCGGGGCTGATCCTGATGACGATCCTGATCTATACGGTGCTGCAGGCAAATAAGATGTATACCAGGGTGGTTGCCCAGTGCCTGGTCGGGGATTTCCTGGGAAAGACCGGGCAGGATATCATCCGGATGCTCCTCCAGATGTTTATCATCGGGATCGGGGGGATGGCTGCGGTTGCGGCGGGGATACTGATCCACGTCAATTTGGTCTTTCCAATCATCCTGTTTTATAGTATCATAGTAACTGCGGTGATGGGGGCGCTGGCGTCTGTCCGGTTTGATACCATGGAACAGATGAACTGACAGATTGGAAAATGATGGAAAATGATGGAACGGGAATTGCCCGCATGGAAAATCTGCTTCGCAGATGGCGGGCAAGATGGCAATCACTTGCCGCGCAAGTGGTTACATAAAAGGAGGTATTCAAAATGTTAAATGAAAATTTTGTAACAATGGAGATCGGCAAGGCTAAGAACATTGCTTTGGTGGCACACGATGGTAAGAAGCAGGAGCTGGTGGACTGGTGCGATAAGAATAAAGAGATCCTGAAAGGACATTTCCTCTGCGGCACCGGGACGACGGCAAAGCTGATCGCGGAAAAGACGGGGCTGCCGGTAAAGGGCTATTGCAGCGGTCCGCTGGGCGGCGACCAGCAGATCGGCGCGAAGATCGTGGAGGGGAAGATTGATTTTATGATCTTTTTGTGGGATCCGCTGGAAGCACAGCCTCATGATCCGGATGTAAAGGCGCTGCTGCGTATTGCGGTGGTGTATGATATCCCGATCGCGAACAATCTGGCGACAGCGGACTTTATGCTGAGCTCGAAGTACATGAGCGAGCCGTACAGCCGGAAGATCGAGAATTTCAACAAGACCATTCAGGACCGGGTTGAAAGGATGAAATAGAGATATTCGAGGGAAACAGTATGGGTTGACACGGAGGAAACTTTGAACACATTGTAATTCTAAGAAATAGCGTATTTACAGCGTTTGTTCAATGTTAAAGATTGTGTAAAATGCTGTTAGATTGCATAGATAATACACACATAATACACAAATTTGAATAGCAAAAAGGCTATACCAGGAAAGTATTTTTTTGATTCCGGTATAGCCTTTTTTTATTTGATTTTCTGAATTTCACGATGCAGATCTTCGATGCTCCTATGGGTATATATTTTTTCTGTAATGTCCTCTACTGCATGACCAACAATTAGTTTTAAGATATATTCGTTTACACCTGCAGTTTTTGCCAGAGTAATGAAAGAGTGCCGGGTATCGTGCGGCTTATGCGTCATGTTCAATCGTTTCATTATTTTCCTGAAAGTCGAATAATAGTCACTAAATACTGATTCTACCGAATTAAAAAAGCGATAAAAACCTTGAAAATACGGCCCTTTTCCTTTGAAAAAATACTTA
>NZ_JBQIKP010000055.1:0-28192 GCF_056796775.1 Schaedlerella sp. | reverse complement strand
T
The DNA here is from genome assembly GCF_056796775.1 of Schaedlerella sp. Classification (NCBI taxonomy): domain Bacteria; kingdom Bacillati; phylum Bacillota; class Clostridia; order Lachnospirales; family Lachnospiraceae; genus Schaedlerella; species Schaedlerella sp. The sequence continues at coordinate 28,191 of NZ_JBQIKP010000055.1, read as the reverse complement.
TTCTTGGTCTGGCATTATAACCACCTCATTCATATGGCTATATTAACATTACTACATGACAGATGTCAAGAGAAAAGCAATAACTCAGAATTTTTATCTATACCATTATGTACAAATTTTCATTGAAATTGAAGCCCATTAGTGATATAATTTATATTTGCTAATTTAGGGCTTCTTTTTGGCAGAAAGGAGTCATTAAATGGGTAAAGATTTGAGAGGTAAAGAACTCGGTGAAGGAATTTATCAGTAGCCTAATGGTACATACTGTGCCAGATTCGTTGATAAGTTCGGAAAGAGAAAATCAAAACGCTCAAAAAAGTTACAGGAAGTAAGACAATGGATTGCAGACGCAACCTACATAGATGAGCATAGCGACTTAGACCAGGCGACAGATATGCTGGTTGATGCGTGGTTTGATTATTGGATCAGTATTAAGAAGAAAACAGTAAGACCTAATACCGTTAGAAATTATATCGAGAGGTATGAGAGAAACATTAAGGGGGTTATTGGTAAAAAGCTTCTTACTGAGGTAAAGCCTATTCACTGCCAGAAGATTTTTTCTGATATGGCAGATGAGGGGTACAAGACCACTACAATATACCAGATAAGAATCGCTCTTTATAATATGATGGATTTTGCAAAGGAGAATGATGTCATCATCAATAATCCGTGTAAAAAGTCAGTGAAGAGTGATATGGGCAAACCTTCTGACAAAAAGGAGGCGCTTACCATTGATGTTCAGAAGAAGTTCCTTGAGGGGGCTACTGGTCAGAGTTATGAGAATCAGTATAGATTCGTTTTGCAGACAGGTCTTCGAACTGGAGAGCTTGTAGGACTTAAATGGGATGACATTGATTTCGAGAATAGGACACTTACTATTTCAAGAACGATGGAGTTTCGTTACAAGGTTGGTGAGTGGAGAGTGGGTCCGCCAAAGAGTAAGTCGGGCTATAGAACGATTCCACTTACAGATGAGGCAATCAGAATCCTTAAAGCTCAGAAGGAAAAAAACAGTAAGATAAAAGTGATTAATATGGAGTGGGCAGATCAGGTATTCCTTTGCGGGAAGGGAGAACCGGTAAAGAACAGCGCTTACGATACTGCGCTGTTTAAGATTTGCGATAAAGTTGGTATCAAGAGATTTTCGATGCACGTGCTCAGACATACATTTGCGACCAGATGCATTGAGGCAGGAATGATGCCTAAGACACTTCAGAAGATTTTGGGCCACTCCAATATCGGAATCATGATGAATTTATACGTCCATATTACGGAGGACGAAAAAAACAAAGAGATTGACCTTGTGGCTGATGCTTTGAATGTTGTTTAAGACCGTGGCACTCGATGTGGTACTCGGTAAAATACAGAGCCTCAGAAAGCCCGTAAAATAAAGGTTTTTAAAGGAGAAATATAAATTATGAAATTAGGAATCGTGGGCTTGCCCAATGTAGGAAAAAGTACGTTATTTAATTCCCTGACCAAGGCGGGAGCGGAGTCAGCCAATTATCCGTTCTGCACCATCGACCCCAACGTGGGCGTGGTAACAGTGCCGGATGAGCGTCTGAATGTCCTGGGGGAGATGTATCATACCAGGAAGATCGTGCCGGCGGTCATCGAATTTGTGGACATTGCGGGTCTGGTGAAGGGCGCTTCCAAGGGAGAGGGCTTAGGGAACCAGTTCCTGGCGAATATCCGGGAGGTGGATGCCATTGTGCATGTGGTCCGCTGCTTTGAGGACAGCAATATCGTCCATGTGGACGGCTCTATCAATCCCCTGCGGGATATCGAGACCATCAATCTGGAGCTGATCTTTTCCGACCTGGAGATCCTGGAGCGGAGGATCGCGAAGACCACAAAAATGTCAAGAAATGACAAGACAGCCGCAAAGGAGCTGGAATTTTTGAACCGGGTCAAGGCCCATATGGAAGAGAGCAAGCTGGCGAAAACCTTTCAGACGGAGAACGAGGATGAAGAGGCTTGGCTTGCGGAGTATAACCTTCTGACTGCCAAGCCGGTGATCTTTGCGGCAAATGTATCCGAGGACGATCTGCCCGACGATGGGGCCTCCAATGAAGGCGTTCAGGCTGTGCGGGAATATGCGGAACGGGAGGACTGCAGGGTATTTGTAGTCTGCGCCCAGATCGAGCAGGAGATTGCGGAGCTGGATGATGAAGAAAAGAAAATGTTTTTGGAAGATTTAGGTTTAGAAGAGTCAGGATTGGAAAAACTAATAAAAGCAAGCTACAATCTGCTGGGGCTGATCAGCTATCTGACGGCGGGAGAGCCGGAGGTGCGCGCATGGACCATCAAAAAAGGGACCAAGGCGCCTCAGGCGGCAGGGAAGATCCATTCGGACTTCGAACGCGGATTTATCCGTGCGGAGATCGTGAGCTATGACGACCTGATGGCCTGCGGGATCCATGCGGCCGCAAAGGAAAAGGGACTGGTCAGGCTGGAAGGTAAGGAGTATGTGGTACAGGACGGGGATATCATCCTGTTCCGGTTTAACGTATGAGGACTCTGCTATTTCGGTACCGTGCATGACACTGCACGGTGTCCCGGCCGTATCTGTTCCGCGTATTTACAGATGGACCGGCTTATGAAGCATCGGGTGATTTTTTGGAAGGAGTATACGAAGTATGCATGAGAGTATCGCTTTCCCGAATCTGGGAATCGAATTTGAGCATGTGGGAAAATCCATTTCGGTCTTTGGCTTTGAGATCGCATATTATGGGATGATCATCGGCCTGGCAATTTTGATCGGCTTTGCGATTGCCACCGCGGAGGCGAAGCGGACCCGGCAGAATCCCGAGGATTATATGGACATGGGGCTGATCGGCGTGATCTGCGGGATCGCGGGGGCCAGGATCTATTACATCATATTTTCCTGGGAGATGTACAAGGACGACCTGCTCAGCGTATTCAACCTGCGGGAGGGCGGCCTGGCGATCTACGGAGGCATCATCGGTGCCATCCTTTCCGTACTGGTCTGCGCAAAAGTAAAGCGGCTTTCGGCGCCTCAGATCCTGGACACGGTTGCCATGGCGCTGGTGAACGGGCAGATGCTTGGACGCTGGGGGAACTTTTTCAACCGGGAGGTGTTCGGGGGCTATACCGACTCCCTGTTTGCCATGCGGCTTCCTTTGGACGCGGTGCGCAGCAGGGATGTGACAGAGGAAATGCGCCAGTATATGGATGTCATTGACGGAGTCTGCTATATCCAGGTGCATCCCACATTCTTATATGAATCGCTGTGGTGCTGCGGGGTGCTGCTCTTCCTGTTCTTTTACCGGAAGCATAAAAAATACGAGGGCGAGCTGTTCCTGCTCTACCTTTTCGGTTATGGATTGGGCCGGGTCTGGATCGAGGGCATCCGGACAGACCAGCTGTTCCTGCCCGGCACCACATTACCGGTCTCCCAGGTCCTGGCCGCCGGAATGGTCGTGGTGACAGGCGCGCTGCTCTTGCACCTGCGGAAGCACCATAAGCGGCTTCCGCTCCTCAGAGCACACATGGACTACAAGCCAATGCCCCCCAAGATCGAAGGAAACAAAAAACCCCGCTCCAGAGATCGGCTGTTTAAAAATATGGAATAAGATTCAGAACAGCAGCAAGAGAAAGAAAAGGTCTGCGCAAGTTTACTTGCGGCAGGCTTTTTCTTTCTCTTGCTATTGGGCGGAACGCCCATCAGCCACGGACAGGAGCTGCGTAAGCAGCGTATAGTCTGCGGAGCAGACGGGTCTGTCTTCTGGAATAACTAATATATTCAGTTTGACAAGTATATCGAAGTGCGATATAATATATAGCAGTTCGATACATCGCAGTAAAATGGAAAGGAGGATCGTGAGAGTGAACCAGCATATAAAGAAAGTCTATGTTCCCATGACGGAAACCGCCTTTTATATTTTACGTTGCCTAAAACAGCCGAATCATGGCTATGGGATCATCCGGACCGTTGAAAAGCTGACAGACGGCGAGATACGGCTTGCTCCCGGCACCATGTACGGAAGCTTATCAAAAATGGAAAAGGACGGTCTGATTCAATTTATCCGGGAAGAGGATAAACGAAAAATCTATCAGATCACCGATTTGGGATCAGAGGTGCTGCAGATCGAATTGAGACGTATTGAACGTTTGTATCGGATCGCACAGGAGGAAATGTAAGTGGACACAAAAAAAGCATTCAGATTTTTTACATTGTTTGAATACGAAAAAGAACAGGAGTATCTTCGGGAAATGCACCGATCCGGTTGGAAATTCGTCAGAGTATCGGGCTTTGGTATCTATCATTTTGAAAAATGTACTCCCGAAGATATGATTTATCAGATTGATTATAATCAAGACGGCATTGCGCATAAAGATGAGTACGTGAAGATGTTTGGAGACTGCGGCTGGGAATATCTGCAGGATTATGTAGGCTATAGCTATTTCCGAAAACCCGCGTCAGAAGCAGCAGGAACAGAAGAAATCTTTTGCGACAGCGATTCCAGATTTCAGATGCTGGAACGTGTATGCAAGGGCAGAATGCTTCCGATGCTTCTTTTGTTTTTCTGCGTTTTTTGTATGCTGCTTATGACCAGAAAATTCCGCGGGAGCAATATTCTCGCACTCGTGTTCGTCGTGCTGTTCTGTCTTTACAGTCCGATTTTAGCCATGTTTGCTCTGCAGTATTGGAAATCAAAGCGAAGAAAATAGAAGAGGAGCCGGTTTCTTGGAAGGGATCTTTCAGAGAAGCGGATGGATGGGAAGCTGCCGAGGGGGCGGCAAGGCTGATCGGTGATTAAAAAAGAATTGGAGGAATTATGATGAACCGTTTTCAGAAAATTTACAGTCAGGGTACTATTGAGGTGGTTGAAATCTGGGTTGACGCAGAAACAGGGGTAAATTATGTGTTTCGCAGAAGCGGAAACGCAGGAGGATTTACACCTCTGCTGGATCAGGAGGGAAAACCGGTTGTGACGTACCGAAAGTCGGGAGCTGTGCAAAAATAACTTGCTTTTTTGTAGTCTGGAAGTTACTGTTCACACGGTGTCGCACGCTTGCCGCGCGGCATCCGGCCAATTCAGTGATGGGGCGGGCATCCAGCCCGTCTACACTCCGTTCCGGTCCGTCCTAAACAAGCGTCGCTGGCACTTGTTTAGGACCGCCGGTGAATTTGTTTAAGGGGGACGACAAGGGAGCTATCTGGCGTATTCCAAAAGACAATTTACAATGCCCTGCAAGGTACAAATTACCGAAGTAAGGCGAAGATCCGCAAAATCCGGATTGAAGATATCCTGTGTAAAAATTACATCCTATGAAAATGATACGCGGAACAGCAGGCGATCCGATTATATCGCTTTTTCCCGGAAATGTCCTCTCTATTCTTGCGCAAAAAAGTGAAAACGATAGTATTGTTCCAGCGCCGCCATCTGTCTCTGCTCCTGATACAGCTTTTGACTTTCGGTCCGCCGTTCCCAGAAGCTGTTTTTTGATTTTTCCCGGAACAGATTTTCACCGTTCCCGTTCTGATAGCCTGGGAACCAGCTGCAGGCATTGCATTCTTCCTTTGTGGCTCCATAATGGATCACCGCATAGGCGCCTCCGCAGATGCCCGCCCAGGGATCCGGCTGCGCCCAGCCGGTTTTCAGGTCATCCAGTACCCATGCCTCGTATTCCGGGTCATGTTTCATGGCCTCAAAGCCGGCCTCCGTGATCTGGATGGAAATTGATTCCAGAGCACGGGAAGGATGGCGCGGGATTCGGGAAATCTGGTCATGTAGATACTGCTTATATTCCTCCATGGTCATAGTATCCCTGGAAATTGCTTCCGTACCGGAGATTTGCGTGCCGGGGGCGGTCTGCCGCGCGGCGGTATAGAGACTGCCGGGGAGCAGACCGCCCCCGCCGTAGATTCCATGGAACAATCCCGCATTTCCATAAGGCAATGGGGAAATTCCGGAAGCTGCGTCCGGAGCGGCATTTGACAGCATATTCAGAAATTTTGCCGGCTGTGTCAGGTTTTTGGCGATTTCATAACCGCTTTGCAGCAGGCTGTTGTATGACCCTGTCATATCGTTGAGATTCCATATATTGTTCATTGATTGTCTCCTTTCATAGTGTGATCGCGGAGGTTTTCCTCCATCCGGGACAGATATTGTTCCAGTTCCGCGGCATCCTTTTTTTGCGCAAGCCCTTTGAGATTAGTTATGTGATTTCGTATGTCATGCCGCAGCTGCCGGATTCCCAAATACATCTGTTCGGATTCGGCCATCTGTTTCTGCATGGCCCGGATCTGCTGCTCTGCGGCAAAGTGGGCTCTGCGTTCTTCCCGCAGAACCGCCATCTCCTGGCAGGAGAGGACGGCGGCCAGGGTGCCGGCGTAGAACAGGGCAGCTCCGCAGGGTACCAGCACGACAAAGGACGGATATTGTTCATAAACCTGAAAGGGCACCCCGTCTTTTACATGGAAGAGCATGGCATAGATCAGGCTGGTGAACAGGATCCCCACAACCGGGATCAGGCAAAGATAGATCGGCTCCTTCCCGCAAAGCAGAAGCGGCGCGCTCCTCAGCCTGCGTCCCATGAGATACAGCAGGAAAAAGAACAGGGCGAACTGGAGCAGGGCAGTGGCGGTATAATTGACTGCCGTTCCATACAGGATCGCATCCAGCTCTTTCTTGACCACCACAAAGCGCTCGTTGACGATAAAGTACAGACTCTCGGCAGTCAGCCGGCTTAAGCCCCGGATGCTGAAAAAGAGGATTGCCAGAAAAAAGGCGGTCTTTCTCTCCATTTCAAGTATATGATGGATTGCCGGCAGAAGAAGGATCACGGCTGTCATGCACTGCCAGTTGTAAATGGGCACGGCAATCCCCGCAAAATATACGGCGCAGTAAATGATAAAAATGAGGAGCATTTTCTCAAAAGGGCGCTGGGATTTTTTCGACGCGGTTCCGCCGAAAAAAGGGGAGAAAAAAGCGGCCATGCTGCCTCCGTACAGTATGGTTTCCATGACCGCTGTTATGTTCTCAAATGCCAGGAATGCTGCTTCGTTCATGCGATCTGCTTACCCCCATACAAGCTTTCTGGTATGCTCCAGGACAGATTCTGTAGAATTTCCGCCCAAGGTCGGACCGAAAATCTCCTGCAGGCGGTTTCCCTTCATCATTTCGGCGAGCTGTGCCTTTGCCGCCTGTGAGGAATTGTAGTCAGCCAATCCTGCGGACAGGGAACCGCTGCTGCTCAGGCTGTCCATCAAAGAGCCGATCCCGCCCAGGTCGGGCAGCAGGGAGCCTGCTCCTGAGAAGGAGGAGAAAAGACTGTCTGCTCCCGCAGATGATGGACTGCCGGATGACAGACCGGCGATCCGAAGCCGGTGCTGAAGCTGTTTTTCTGTGATCAGGCTCATATAATACGCATGCCGGGCCTTGCGGATCTCCCACCAGTCCTCCTCGTCGCCGGAGCTGCTCCTGGTGATTCTGGGCTGACTGGAGGAGACCGCATTGACAATGCAGCCGTCCTCGCCGATGGCAACGGCCTGGGACATTCCGGCAGCAGAGCCGGGCAGGATGGCTTCGTTCCTCACTGCGTCAAAGGTAAACCAGGTATCGATCCGCTCCAGGATCTCTTTGGCGTACTCCGGATCCTCTTCCATGCGGGCCTGTACTTTTGGGTGGATGACCACGGCCTTGCTGCCGGGAGGTACTGCGCCCAGGGCGCGGATCTCCCTGGAAGCCTCAAACGGGGTATAGGGCGGATTTGGGCCGGAGGGCTTCCAGTTTTCTATGGCATCGGTGTCGATCTGATCCTGGTAGAGCAGGTAATGGGGATAATCATTCCGGGTTTTCCAGTAGCTGGAACCGGCGTCAAACACATGATATTTGATTCCGGGATATTTTGCCTTGAGCATCTCTTCCAGAGTGGGAGGCTGGATGGACGCGGTCTCTCCCGCATGAAGCCCGGAGGCGGAGGAAACCATGCTGCTCCGATAAGTCTCTATGGAAGTGATGGCCGTACCGGCGGCGCCCCTCAAATAATTGCTCCCGGCATTTGCGCCTGTATGAACGCCATATTCTGTACCGGCAGGATCGGCCTGCCCTGTCCGTGCCGCAAGAGCCTGAAAGCTCACGGAAGCGGATTCCTTCCGGCCGGTACTCCTTTTCCCTGCGGTCTGACTGTAGATTTCCCTGCTTCTGTAATCTGTCTGTATTGTGTGATTCATAAATGACTGCTCCTTTCCTGTAATAAAATAGTGATATGAAAAATCTGCTCCTCCGTCCGGATCTCCAGATCCCCCTGGTACTTTGCGGCCTCCTGCCTCACGCTGGAAAGGCCGATGCCGTGAAGGCGGCTGTCTCTCTGCTTGGTGGAAACCGGAAGGCCGGAGACGGGATCCATGACGATCCGCCCCTGATAAGGATTTTCCGCCTGGATCAAATAGAAACGCTTTCGCTGCTTTCCGGTGAGCCGGATATACCGGCGCGCAGGCGGCACCTGTGCACAGGCTTCCAGTGCATTTTCCAGGAGATTGTGGAGAATGATCCCCAGATCATAAGCTTCGTACCGACCGGATGCGGGATAGTGAAAATCTGCTTCCAGGGAGATCCCCGCGCGCAGTGCCTGCCGGCGCTTCTCATTCAGGACCACATCCGTTACCGCATTTCCTGTCCGGACAGACAGATCGGGAATGCGCAGATCCTGGTCGGTCTGCCGGAGATACTGTCCGATCTCTTCATAGCTGCCATTGTGTGCCAGCTCCCGGATATGGCGCAGGTGATCCAGCATTTCCCGCCGCATCTGTTCCATGCTTTCCGAGAGTGCCTTCTGCTCTTCCGCCCTTTTTTGGAGCGCATTCAAATGCTGCTCCTTCACAAAGCAGGCTTCATTTTCCGTCTGCAGGGACAGCATTTCCTGGTGAAAAGCGATGGTGAACCAGGTCCCGGCGTAAAACAGGGCGGCGATCAGGGGGATGATCCCGAGAAATACCGGGTGCTGTTCGTACAGCCGGAGATATACGCCGCCCTTGATCATCCCGAGAAGCCTTACGATGATCCCTCCGGATAAGATGCCGGTCATTGGGATCAGACACAAAAAACACAGCTCCCTCCTGCGGAGCAGAAATGTTTTTTGAAGGAGCCTGCGTCTGAGAGCATACAGCATCACAGCAAACAGCGCAAACCGCAGCAGGGATACAAGCGTAAAAACCGCGGCGGCCCGAAGCAGGATCAGCTCCGGTTTCGCGTCGAGCCGGAACAGCGCATGACCGGACAGATAATCCAGGCTTTCTATGATCAGTGCGCTGCTCGTTCTGGTGCTGAAAAAAAGGACTGTCAGCAAAAACAGCAGAGACCGGTCCGCGCGCAGGAACCCGGACAGAGACAGAAGGCCAGCGCCGATCAAAAGAACACACGCAATCTGCGGTACCGGGGTGGCGGCGCACAGAAGATAGGCAGAGCTGTAGATCAGGAAGAGGATTCCGGCATGCGGCCGCCTTAGGCGTAAGCTTCGCGGGCGAAACGCCTGTGTTGTATCTGTCAGAAACGGATGGAAAAAAGCGGTAAAGCACCCTGCGTGCAGCAGCACAGTGACCAGGACCGCGGCCTTGTAGAAAAAATGAAATTCTCTTTCACTCATCCGCAAGCCTCCCTTTTACAAAACGCAGATAAGCTTTTACAAAGTCCGCGTATTTATACCTGGAGATCAAAAGCCTTTCCCCGTTGGTCAGTTCCACTTCGGTCCTGCTATAGGAATCCACATAGGACAGATTGATCAGGTACCCTTTGTGGATGCGGAAGAACTGGTCTGTCAGCTCATCTTCCAGCTCCCCGATCCTGGCATAATAGGAAAACAGTCCTTCCTTCAAATGCAGGATCACCTTGTGATTGCGGCTCTCTATATAATAAATGCTGTCCAGAGGAACGGTCTTGTTCCGGTGGGCAGACTGGATGAGGAGAGAACGGGTATCCGGCTGCCGGGACTGTTTTGCAAGGATCCGCTCCACGGCCCGGGCAAATACCTCCGAAAAGCGCTGCTCATCCACAGGCTTGAGCAGGTACTGGAAGGCGTCTACGTCAAATGCGTCATAGACATATTTTTCATACCCGGTCACAAAAATGATGAGGGGCTGCAAAAATGCGTCCGTGTCCCGGATCCGCCGTGCCAGCTCCATGCCGTTCCTGGGAAGGCTCTGCGCCGTATGCTCGGATTCTGCTTCACGGAATCCGTCTGGCTCCTGGGGCATTTCAATATCCAGAAAGAGAAGGTCGGTCCCAGCCCCGCGCGAAAGATATTCTCTGAGAGACGCATACTCCGCGACTTCGGTCTCATGGGAGACGCGCTGCTTTTGTATCAGCGCAGCCAGATAATGTCTTATATTCGGTTCGTCATCACAAATCGCTATTTTGATCATAGGAAATCCTTTGTCTGCTGCAGTCGGTTTCGGCAGCCGGGATGATAGTATTTACTTTTGACCGGAAAATTTATTCCTTGATTTATATATCGTAAGAAACAGGCATTTTAAAAAGTCCTGCGGCGTAACTGGCAGATCTGACGGCGTGAAGAACAAAAGTTACAGTTCACGGCCCAACCGGCCGTGAACTGTAACGAACAAAAGCAATTGCATTCAAGAACCTGTCTGTAATTTGTTGCGGAACCCCGGCCGCTGTGATACACTAAATGAAAATGTCAACAAAGGAGAATGATGGAATGAGAGAGAAGCTGTTTTCAGATAAAATATTTCTAAGGAAGCTGTGGGAGCTGGCCCTGCCGATCGCGTTTCAGAACCTGATGCTCGCGTCGGTTGCGGCGGCCGACGCGCTGATGCTGGGGCGGGTGACCCAGGATTCCATGGCGGCGGTCTCACTGGCCACGCAGATCCAGTTTATCCAGAACATGATCCTGTCGGCCATCATTTCGCCCATCGTCATCCTGGGGGCGCAGTATTGGGGAAAGAAAGATACAAGGACCGTGAACGATATCTTCTGCATCGGGCTGCGGCTGTGCGTCGGCGTGTCCCTGCTCTTTTTTATCGGATGCGTCATATTTCCACGATATCTGATGCTGATCTTTACCAATGAAGAGGCGCTGATCCTGATCGGGGTCCGCTACTTGAAAGTGGCCGGATGGTCTTACCTGCTCACCGGTATTTCCCAGTGCTACCTGGCCATCATGAAGGTCAGTGATCATGCGGCCCAGACTGCGGTTGTCAGTACCGGCGCGGTGCTCATCAATATCGTACTCAACGCAGTATTGATCTTCGGACTTTTCGGAGCTCCGACGATGGAAGTCCAGGGCGCGGCGGCGGCTACCCTGATCTCCAGGATCATCGAATTGGCGTGGGTGGTTGTATTTTCTTATAAAAAAGGGTATATCCATCCGGACTGGAGCCGGCTTTTCAAAAGAAACCGCCTGCTTTTCGGTGACTTTCAGAGATGTGCGCTGCCGATCCTGGGAGCCTGCCTGTTCTGGGGCGTTGGCTTCACATCCTATTCCGCGTTTATGGGGCACCTCGGAACAGACGCGGCAGCGGCCAACTCCATCGCCGCGGTCGTGCGTGATCTGGTATGCTGTATGTGCAACGGCCTTGCAAGTGGCGGCGGGATTCTTGTGGGAAATGAGCTGGGCGCCGGACATCTGGACCGGGGAAAGCTGTACGGTGACCGTCTCGTGAAGATCGCGTTTTTGACAGGCTTTGTGTCCACTGCGATCATGCTTGCGGTGACTCCCTTTGTCACCGGATTTGTAAAAATGACGGATCAGGCGGAGCGGCATCTGATCGCCATGATGGTCATTATGGCATTTTACATGATCGGGCGGACCGTGAATACGATCATCATCAACGGGATCTTTGCGGCCGGCGGGGATACGCTGTTTGATATGTACAGTCTGGCGGTCTGCATGTGGGGGATCGCCATTCCGCTTGCGGTAGCCGGAACCTTTTTCCTGAACTGGCCGGTGCCGGTGGTGTACGCATGCACCTGCCTGGATGAGGTGGGGAAGATTCCGTGGGTGATGTATCATTACCGGAAGTACATCTGGGTGAAGGATCTGACGAGGGAACTGTAGGAAAATAACTTAGACATCTTGATCTGTCTATTTCTCTGGCTGAACATCCGAAGAAATATCCTGCGTAATCTGCACATTACAAGTTATTCTTCTGCAGTTCCTTACAACATTTGCCGTTAAGCCGATATTTATGATAGAGGATTATGCAGCATTGTTTTATGGGATTGCGGTCGTATCTGCGAGGGTACTGAGCAGACACCATCCGGAAATTGAGCGATAAGGAATGAGGGAATCAGATGACAGGTGTAAAAGAAGTAGGCGCGAATTCCACGGCCTCCGCCCCTCCCATGTCGGCCTCCGAAGCAGCGGCGGCAGGCAGGGCGGCAAGGAAAAGCGTGGAGCTGGAGGCAGGCCAGGTGATGGTCGCCCAGGCGGCAAGACAGGCGGCCGAGGCAAAGGAAAACCTGGAAAGGGAGCGTGCGGAGCAGGAGAATGAATATGAGCGGGAGGACCAGAACGAGAAGCGGGACACGTCTGAGCTTTCCAAGCAGAGCAAATGGTTCGGCATAGACGGAAAGCTTCTGGAGAACGGGGATATCAAGTGGGTCCTGGAAATGGAGCAGGAGCTTCTGGAGGCCCTTTTGAAATGGATGCCTTCCGGAAACGGGGATGTCGCAAAGCAGCTTGACGAGCTGTCCCGTCTGTATCTGGCCCTTCTGGAAGCCATCCTGACCCATACGATGGGAGAGGAGCAGGCGGCTCAGATTGCCAGATTGGATGAGATCCTGGCCCAGAAGCTGACCCTTTTGATGGACACAGACTTAAAGGATCTGATGGATCTGCTGAAAGAGACCGGGCAGACAGAGACTCTGCAGAATGTAAAATCCAGTATCTATAAGCAGACCACCGGAACCTCCATTTCCGCCAGGGCGGCAGACCAGTTTTACGCAAAGGGAAAGCCGGCAGGCGCAGGCAATCTGCGGTATTTCATGCCGGAATCCAAGGGAAGCGGGGTGACGGAGAGGGCCGGGTCAAGAGGCATTTCCACGGCCGCCGCATTTTCCTCCTCCGGGTCGGAGGAAGGGTCGATCTACAAGCTGACGGAGGGGAGAAATGTCCGGCTCAACCAGGCATTTGACGCCAGCAGAAAATCCGGTGAGATGCAGATGAGCCAACGGAATCAGGCATTGAGCGGCAGCAGGGGAGGAAGCTCTGCGAGTGCCAGCATCGCAGGCGGAAGGAGTGCGTTTACAGGAAATGACCTGGCAAGGGCCAACCGGTTCGCCGCCCATATCAACGGCAGCGGCAATCTGTTAAACCATTCAGGCATCAGCGCGAAGAATGATGAGGTGGTGGGATACCTTGCGGCCATTACCTCCATCAAAGGGGAGATGTTCGCGGCCTCCTCCGGAAGGCAGAACGCAATGAACGTCCCCATGAAGAAAGCCCTCAATCAGATGGTGGATTATTACCTGAGCCGCAAAGGGGTGTATAAGGTGTACGATTATACCACCAATGTGTATGACAGGACCCACAGCTCTCAGAGGGCTTTGGAGGAAGGGCTCGAATACGCCTACCGGCTGTTCCAGGAAAAAAAGGAAAGCACGGAGGCACAGAAGCAGGCGGCCTATCTGGAGCAGGCTGGTTTTTTTCAGAATGTGCTGAAAAACCAGAGCATGCAGGCAGACCTGCTGCGGGGAATGCGGCTTCTGGAGGACAATTGGAGGGCGTTCCTGAAATCCATCGGGGAGAACGAGAAAAAAGGAATCGCCCTGAAAATGCAGAAGCACAGCCCATGGGGGATCCTCTTAGAACCGGGAGAGCACCGAAGCCTTTTCTGGGGAAAATCCCCGAAGCTTCTTCTTACAGAAGCGATTGTCGTAGCGGCGTTGATCGTGGTGTATCTGTGCTACCGGATGATTGTGGGGTAGCAGATTGGAAATTTTGCAGAAAGTGGAAGGGGTTGTCGGAAAATGATTGCGCTCCCACAATATATCCTGAAATTCATGGAATGCCACAGTGATATATTGTGCGCAAAGATGATTTTCCGACAGCCTCTTCTGCATAAATTCTATGGATTCATTCACCTGCGGCAGTGCCGGGGGACGCAGTATCAGATGGTTTCGCAATATTGCAGTATCGTTGCCAGAGCAAGCTGCTGTCCGGTGATCATGCTTTTCTTTTCAATCCATTCTTCATAGGTATGGGCGCCGCCGCCGGCAACCGTTCCCAGGGTGACCGCCGGGATTCCGAGGGATAACGGGATATTGGCGTCGGTAGAACCACTCTGGATATGGGCGGGCTGTCCGGTATAATGCTGGATCAGCCGGTTCTGCCTGCGGATCAGATCCTTCATCTTGTCCTGCGGGAGATCTTCGCTGCCGCATGGCCGGATTCCCAAAAGTGTTGTATCTATTTCTACCTCACTGGATCTGTGTGATTCCAGGATTTCATAGAGCTGCTGTTCCATAGTCTGCAGGGAGTCTTTCTGGTCTGAACGGAATTCATAATACATGCTGGCGCTCTGCGGAATCGTGTTTACCGAAGTCCCTCCCTCAAAGCGGCCTACGTTGTATGTGGTCGTTCCTATTTTGGGAAGAGGCTGCCCATATAACTCCTGAACGATACCGGAAAGAACCTGTATTGCGTTTTCCCGCCCAAAATCATGAAACGAATGGCCGCCGCGGGTTCGGACTTCGATTCTGTACCGGTGGGAGCCGACCGCGGTTTGAAACAGATCCCCCAGATAGAGATCAAACGAAATCATTTCCGCAATATCGGGATGCTGTTGAAAGATCGTTTTCGAACCCTTCAAATTCCCCAGTCCCTCCTCACAGGTATTTGCGGCAAAAAGCAGGCCGTACTTCGTATCCTTCGGCGGATCCATGAGCAGATATTTGACGCACATCAGCAGATTGACCATGTTTGCAGTGTCGTCCCCGATGCCGGGGGCTTTTAAGTATCTTCCCTCTTCCTTCACCGGAATCTGTCCTTTTTCAGGAAAAACCACATCCATATGGGCCAGGAAGGCAGCAATCGGTCTGCCGGAAGAACATCGAAAAGGGAAAATGACATTTCCTGCCTCATCTATGTAAGCATTTTCTGCGCCTTGTCTCTTGAGCCATTCCAGGCAGAATATGGCCCGCTGGTCTTCCTGAAATGTGGGCGCGCCGATCGCGGCCAGCTCCTTTAGCAGCAAAAGAGTTTCTTCCTGATGGCGTATTACAAAATCTTTGAGTTTGGGATATTCTTTGATGTCCAAGGGTGCCTCACTCCTTTCTCCGGCCGTTCGTGGGGGACGGCAGACGACGTTATCAGCTTTTCTGATTATATCACGAAATGGGGGAATTGAGAAATACGAAGATTCAATTTCGATCCGATTCTAAATTATTTGGTTACAAGACACACCTTGACCAGGTGCGTCCTGTAACTCAGACCCGTCATTTTCAATGTTTGAAAGCGAAAAGTGGTGAAATGAAAGGCCAAAATTCATATCATGTGTGAGGGCTATGCCCTCACATCTTTCTTTTTGAGATACCAGATACTACTTCCGGTAAACAGCAGGAAGAATATGCATAGACTGACCAGAAACGGAAGCAGCCCCTGCCGCAGGGAATCCTTCGACTTATTGGCGTTCATGCCCAGCAGCATGACGGAATAGGGCCAGTACATACTATAGCCCTTATTGCTGAGAATAAATCCCAGAATACTGCCCGCCAGCGAGATCCCGATCGGAACCGCAAAGCTGCGTATCACCATGGATAAAAAAAGCTGTAATGTCCCGACAGCCGCAGCTGCCAATGTCCCCCGGAGCAGCCAGACGAGGATCTGCCCCGGGACCATGCCGGGCAGGCCGCAGAGCTTCCCACATAGGAAATACAGCACGCCGACCCAGAGCTGGGTGAACAGCGTGACCCGGAATACGACGGCCAGCTTCGCCAGAAATACATTTCTCACAGGTACAGGATTTGTCATCAGTACATTCCAGTTATTGTTTAGATGCTCCAGCCGCCACAGGTAGGAGCAGTACAGCCCGATTAGAGGCGCATAGAACAGGCTGGAGTAAAACAGGGTGATCTGAGTCCACAGAGAATACCACTCACTGGTCAGAATCCCCAGATTCCCCCGATAATTGAAGGTTCCCATGACAGCGGGGATGAGCGGGATCAGAACGCAGGCCGCCCAGACGCAGGAGTGCCGCAGCTTCAGATTTTCGGCACGGATACATTTTAACAGCATGTCTTACACTTCCTTTCTCTTAAAAATATGCTTTTCCATCAGATAGAGCAGAATACCCGCCGCCAGAAATAGCAGAAAGCCGGGAAACGGAAAATCCAGATAATGCATATACTCTACATAATCCGCTCCGTCCGGCATCTCCCCCCAGCTGATGCCGGATACGGAGAAGATGGAAAAATATCCCCATACGATGAACAAGCTGACAGACCGGGGAAAGAACATGGAGAAAAGCCCCAGGAAGGACCCGGCCAGTCCTGCGCACAGGGGCAGAATTTGGTTGTCGGACAGCAGAGAGAGCAGATGCTGGATGCTCAGGAGCACCGCCCCCACAGCGGAAACGGCGAGAAAATGCTGTGCAAAGGGCAGAAGCTGTATGGGCTCTGAGATGCCGAACAGCTTTCCCAAAAGCAGGATGACCAGGATTTCCCCGACGGAAAAAAAGAGCAGGTATTTGACCTCCGCCAGGAATTTCATGTCATAAAAGCGGCCGGGTTCTTCCAGCGTGTAGAGAAGCTTGAAGGTGCTGCCCTTGATCTCCATATCGCAGAGCCGGCTTGCGATCACGGCAAGCATCACCGGCACGAAGATGGCGTTCAGAAGGGATAGCTGATAGAACAGCCATTGATAGCCATTTGTCAGATCTTCGGCGGTGAAATTGCGCATCAGAACGCTCATCCACAGCGCCAGGATGATGAGAAAACCCGCAGGCACCAGCCAGACCTTCCGGTATCGCTGCTTTTTTTGCTCGGCTTTGTAAGCGGAGCGATTTTGTGACCAGATTGTTTTCATAATAGACTCCTTTCCAGTGGACCTTATAGTGAAGCCTGTTTTCCCGTCAGATTCAGGAAAATCTCTTCCAGGCTCATCTGCATTTCTTCCAGCCTTAAAATGCCGATCTTCTGATCTGTCAGGAGATGTCCGCACCGCAGTACACAGGAATCCTCCACAGAATGCAGGAAGAGTCCGCTTCCGTCCTTACTTGCGGCTACCGGGAGACGGGCTTTTTTCAGGAGACGGAACGCCTGTCCGTCATCCGTGGTGCGAAGGCGGATCCTGGCACGGCTGTGATGGTGCAGGCTTGCCAGGTCGTTCTGGAAAATGAGGACTCCCCGGTCAATGATCCCTACGTGGGTCGCCATCTGGTCGATCTCGCTGAGCAGGTGGCTGGAGACCAGGACAGTCATGCCGTATTTTCCGGGAAGGGAACAGATCAGCTCACGCATTTCCTGGATTCCGGATGGGTCCAGCCCGTTGGTGGGTTCATCCAGAAGCAAGAGCCTGGGATGTCCTAAAAGCGCTGCTGCCAGTCCCAGGCGCTGCTTCATCCCCAGAGAATAATTCTTGACCTTTTTGTCCTGCTGCTTTTCCAGGCGGACGATCCGCAGCACGTCGTCAATGCCGGTTTCCAGGACATTTTTCAGAGTGCAGATGATCTGCAGGTTCTCCCGGGCGCTTAAGTGCCCGTAGTAGGAGGGAGACTCGATCAAAGATCCCGTATTTTTTAAGATTTCCAGGCGGTTCTCTTCAAGCATGGGCTTTCCCAGGATGAAGATGGAGCCTGCGGTGGGCTTGATCAGGCCCAGCAGCATCTTCATGGTGGTGGATTTCCCCGCACCGTTGGGACCCAGGAAGCCGTAGATGCTTCCCGGCGGCACTTTCAGCGCCAGATCGCGGACCACTGGTTTTGAGCCGTATTGCTTCGTCAATGCCTGGGTAGTGATGATAGATTCCATAAGGGATTGCTCCTTTCTGAATTGTGGTAATTTCCAACTGGACGAACAGGTTGACGCTCCTTGAAGCATCAAATCGTACAGCTGAAATTATTTTATGTCTGTCCGGACAGCAGCTGGCTTTAGAATCGAGCAGGGAGCGTTGTTCCGTTCCCAGCTGCGATTTCTATCATACAGGAGCAGGCTTATATATTCATGAATCGTTCCTTAGATTTACCTTAATTTTGCAGAAGGTCTCTGGAAACTGCCTGAAAAACATCTTATAATGAAATGCAGTTAAAAAGATCATGCTAAATGCATGTGTGATAATGAAAAATTTATGATAGGGGGAAATCTGTGTGAACCTGTACGACAGCAAAATCCTTTTGGTGGACGACAACCAGGAACTGTCTGCCATGATCCGAAATATCCTGCGCAGAAGCGGTTATTCCAATGTATCATGTGCGTTTTCCTGTGAGGAGGGGCTGCAAAAATTCTGCCAGGAGGAGCCGCAGCTTGTGATCCTGGACATTATGCTTCCGGACGGAGACGGTTTCTCACTATTTCGGAAAATGAGGGAAAAAGCGGAGACTTCGATCCTGTTTTTATCGGCAAAGGACGAGGACAACGACAGGCTGTTCGGCCTTGGCCTGGGCGCGGATGACTATATTACAAAACCATTTTTATCCCAGGAGCTGATCCTGCGGGTGGGGGCCGTTCTGAAGCGGACCTATTTTATACCGGGAAAAGCGGCGCAGACGGATGCGGAGGAAGAGCAGTCACTTCATCTGGGCGGGCGTGTGATCTCATTTTCCAATGCGTCGGTGACATACGGAGGAAAAACCGTTTCTCTGACCGCAAAGGAGCTGCAGATCCTCAAAAAACTGAACGAGAACAGGGGAAAGATCGTAACCTTTGATGCCCTGTGCATGGCCGTATGGGGGGATGCCTATTATGGGTATGAGAATACGCTGATGGTCCACATCCGGCACCTGCGGAAGAAGATCGAAGAGAATCCCTCATCTCCGAAATGGCTCCTGACCGCCCGGGGGCTGGGCTACAGACTGAGAAAAGATGAAGATGCGCGGCATCGGGGGTGAGTGTTATGAAAAGCCTTGCGAAGATCATCAGGAGATACGTGGCCAGTGCCGGGGTTCTGGTCTTGACGGTAGCGTTTTTTAACCTTGCGGTGCTGTACCTGATCGGGTGGCAGTCTGTACAAAGGCATGGCGAGAGACGTCTGCATGCGGGGGAAGAGATGGAACATGTGGCTGCGGAGTTTTCGACTGCGGATCAGGGGACGGCGGAACATGCGGCGCGGTACCGGCTTTCCGAAAAGGGATATGCTTACCTGGAAGAGTATCATTTTCTCTGGTCCATGCTTCTGGACGATGGGGGAAATGTAGTGTGGAGCTGGAGACTTCCCGAGGAGCTTCCGAGATCCTACGGACTGGCCGATGTGGCGAAGTTCAGCCGCTGGTATCTGATGGATTATCCGGTCCGCGTGTGGGAGATGAATGGGATGCTGCTGGTATCCGGATATGGGAAGGAGTACGCGGTCAAGATCAACCTGATGTATCCTCTGTGGCAGATCCAATCCTTTCCAAGATATCTGTCCATTGCTGTGGGAATGAATGTGGCGCTGTTTTTGGTGCTGGCCCTGTGGTTCGCGTATCGTTTCTATCGGTCGCTGCGTCCGGTCTGTGCCGGGATTGACGCGCTTGCGGAGAAGCGTCCGGTGTTACTGCCGGAAAAGGGAATGACCGGAGAACTGGCAAACAGGCTGAATCAGACCTCCCGGATCCTGGAAAAGCAGGATCGTAAGCTTCGGCAGAGAGATGATGCCAGGACAAGCTGGATCTCCGGGGTATCCCACGATATCCGCACACCGCTGGCGCTGATCATGGGCTACTCAGAAGCCCTGGCAGAGAATCCGGAGCTGGGAGAGGAGGCACACTGCCAGGCGGAGGCCGTCCGGCAGCAGAGCCTTTTGATCCGTCAGCTGATTGAAGACCTGAACCTGACATCCAAGCTGGAATATCATGCCCAGCCTCTGCGCATGACGGAGTATTGCCCGGCAGTCCTGCTCCGGGAGACGGCGGCAGAGTATTACAATGAAGGCCTGGACGAAAGATATGAGATCACGGCAGAGGCAGATCCCCGGACAGAACGGATCCGGCAGCAGGGGGATATCCAGCTTCTGAAACGGGCGCTGCGCAATGTGATCGGAAACAGCATCCGGCACAATCCGAAGGGCTGCCGGATCACACTCCGGATCTCGGAGGAAATGGGGTGTGTCATATGGAAGCTTCTGGATTCCGGCCCCGGGATACCGGAGAGGGTGGTGGATATTCTAGCGGGGCGTCAGGCTGACAATGGGAAAGAGATCCACGTTATGGGGCTTCGGATCGTCCGGCAGATCATTGCCGCCCATGGAGGACATGCGGACTTTTTGAAAAAGGAAGCAGGGGGATATGGGGTGGAGCTGGTGCTGCCGGTGGAAGGGGAACTGTAGATTTCCCTGATTTGCGGAAGTGGGAGAGCGATTTCAGGCGCACCCTGTAACCATACCATGTGAAATGGCCGGATGCATGCAACCGCTATTTTACCGGCCGGATGCCTTGCGGCAAGGCGCAAGGCACCGTGAACAGTAACCCCTGTTTTGCATCGCGTGTCAAGAATCAAGATGCGGAAAATGATTGACAGAAAAAGAATCCGGGTGCTATTCTTTTTTATGAAACAGATCAGATATTTACAGAAATGATGGCAGGTGAAAACAGATCATGAACAAAATTTTAATCATAGATGACGACAAAGAGCTATGCACCCTGATCCGGCAGGGTGTTTTACGGGAAAATATAGAAGCGGACTGCTGCTATTCCGGGCAGTCCGGCCTGCAGAGGCTGAAAAAAGACGAATACCAGCTTGTCATACTGGACGTCATGATGCCCGGCCCGGACGGCTTTGAAACATTGGAGCAGATTCGGAAAGAAAATAGTCTGCCCATCCTGATGCTTACCTCCAAAAACGACAGCGCGTCAAAGGTCCGGGGGCTGCGCGCAGGCGCCGACGATTACCTGACAAAGCCATTTGATATGGAAGAACTGATTGCCCGCGTCCTTTCCCTGATCCGGCGCTATACCCGCTTTAACCAAAAAGACGGACAACCCCTGCAGTTTGATTTTGACGGTCTGACGATTCATTTTGACAGCCGCTCCATTACCTCGGTAAACGGAGATTTTGACCTGCCGCCGAAGGAATTTGATGTGCTGATGTTCCTGGCGAAAAATCAGGGAAAGATCCTCACGAAGCGGCAGATCTACGAGGAAGTGTGGGGAGAGGAGTATGTTTATGACGACAGCAATATTATGGCGATCATCAGCCGCCTCAGGAAAAAAATCGAAGAAACTCCCGGCAATCCAAGATATATACAGACGGTAAAGGGAATCGGATACCGTTTTCACAAGGAGGTCTGACCATTGAATGCTGAAACGTTTGCTGTGATCGGAATTGTCATTGCCCTGTTTTCCATCTGCGTCGCCGTCTTGACTGTCCGGCGGACTAAGACGCAGATTCTGGAAATGTCGGACATTTTAGAGGATATAAAAAATGGGAACGGAAATCGGCGTATTTTGGCGGAAACACACGAGCTTACGGCTCCCCTTGCCTATTCGATCAATGACATTGTCCGGTCTTACGAAGACCGGCTGTTGGCACTCCGCCGGGCCGAGGAAACAAACAGGCAGCTCATGACCAGCCTTTCCCACGATGTCAGGACGCCGCTTACCACACTGATCGGTTACCTGGACGCCGCCCACAGGGGAATGGTGGAGGGAGAGGAGCGGGACGGCTATATCGAGACTGCCTGCCGGAAGGCCCATGACTTGAAGGAATATATTGACGTGCTTTTCGACTGGTTCAGGCTGGGTTCCGATGAATTTTCCATGAATGTTATGACAGTGGATCTGACGGAGCTGACACGGAATATCCTGATCGACTGGATCCCGGTGCTGGAAAACGCGGGGATTGATTTTGAGGCGGAGATTCCGGAACAGCCCTTTCGGGTAAACCTGGACCCGGAAGGATATATGCGGATTTTAAACAACCTCATGCAGAATGCGGTTTCACACAGCCATGCGGAGAAAATAGAACTGACATTGTCCGGGGAAGGCGGGAATATAAACATTCTTCTGGCGGATCATGGTGTGGGGATCAGCAAAGAGGATCTGAAGCATATTTTTGAACGGCTTTATAAATGCGACAAGGGACGGTCTGAAAAAGGCAGCGGCCTGGGACTGTCCATCGCGCGCCAGCTTGCGGAAAAAATGAACGGGACGATCACGGCAGACAGCGAACCGGGAAACGGAACTGTATTCAGCCTGACTTTCCCGCTGGCAGGAATCTGAAGAAAAAGCTTAGGGACAGTTCCTTAGAGTCTGCGGTTCTGAACAGTTAGGAGCTGTTATCTGAAAATGCAAGGTTTATGCAAGGTTCCGGCAAGGTTTATGCAAGGTTGACATGATAGAATTTAGCATGTCAGAGAAATAAATAGGGCCTGCTTCCCACCGGAGAAGGGGCCGGGAACATTTCTATGCATAGCAAAAAGGAGGTTTTGCAATGACCAAATATATCATTGAAACAAAGAATCTTACCAAGCAATACGGAGCGCAGAAAAGTGTCGCCAATCTGAACATCCATGTGCAGAAAGGCCGTATTTACGGTCTCCTCGGGAGAAACGGAGCCGGAAAGACGACCACGATGAAG
The DNA here is from genome assembly GCF_056796775.1 of Schaedlerella sp. Classification (NCBI taxonomy): domain Bacteria; kingdom Bacillati; phylum Bacillota; class Clostridia; order Lachnospirales; family Lachnospiraceae; genus Schaedlerella; species Schaedlerella sp. The sequence goes on along the minus strand of NZ_JBQIKP010000055.1, from coordinate 5,494 downwards.
ATGCTGCTGGGGCTGACGGATCCTACCTCAGGGGCAGTGATGATCTGGGGGAAGCCCTTACAGGGCAATGAAAAAAAGCTGTTGCCGCGGATCGGCAGCCTGATCGAGTCTCCCGGCTTTTATCCCAACCTGACAGGCACGGAAAACTTGCGTATTTTTGCCGCCCTGCGGGGAGTTCCGAACCGCGGCGCAATCAAAAACGCGTTGGATCTGGTGGGCCTGCCCTACAAGGACAAAAAGCTGTTTTCCCAGTATTCCCTCGGTATGAAGCAGCGGCTGGCGATTGCCCTTGCGGTCATGCATGACCCGGAGCTGTTGATCCTGGATGAGCCCATCAACGGGCTGGATCCTATCGGCATCGCGGAGGTCCGTTCCTTTATCCGCGGCCTCTGCGACGAACGGGGAAAGACCATCCTGATCTCCAGCCACATCCTTTCGGAGATCGCCCTTCTGGCGGATGACATTGGGATCATCGACCATGGAGTGCTGCTGGAGGAGGAGACGCTTGCGGAGCTGGAGAGAAAAAGCAGCAGGCATGTGCATTTTCTCGTATCCGATACGGCTCAGGCCGCCAGAATCCTGGAGCGGCATTTTCGGGAACGGCATTTTACCATACAGGACGACCACAGCCTGCAGCTGCATAACATGAAGCTTCCGGTGGGCCAGGTGGTCACCTCCTTTGTGGAAAATGGCCTGGAGGTACGGGAGGCGCATATCTGTGAGGAAAGTCTGGAAGATTATTTCAAACGGGTCACAGGGGGTGAGGGAATTGCTTAAGCTGATCATCTGTGAATTCATGAAAACAAAACGCAAAAAAATGTTTTATATCGCATTTATGACCACGTTCATCATGCCCGCCATGTATACCCTGATCCTGACCGACAGGAGCCTGGAAAATATGATGTCCGTGATCCGGCAGGAGAACGGTTTTCTGGTTCTGATCCCGCTGTCAGTCATTGTGGCGGCCAATCTGCTTTTTGAGGAGCAGGATCATGACACTTTGAAAAATCTGATGTGCGTTCCCGTCACGAAGGGCCATCTGGCGGCGGCAAAGATTTTTGTGCTGCTGATTTTCAATGTATGCTATGAACTGGCGGGAGCCGCGGCGGCTGTCCTGCTGACAGCCCTCTCAGGAGCATCAATGGACGGATTGGGAATGCAGCTCCTTCTGACCGCGGGAACGGGAATCCTGCTCTGGGCAGCGGAGATGCCCTGCCTGCTGCTGGTGGTCTGGTGCAACAAATCCTACATTATATCCGTGATCATTGCGTTTGCCTATACCATGGCGGGATATATCACGCATATCAGTGATGCTTTTGTGCGGGTGCCGCTGGGACCAAATGTAGCCACACTCCTTCCGGTGCCCATGATCTTCCGGTGGCTGTATCAATTTATTTCGATAGAAGACGCGGGGGAGACGCTTCGAACATTTTATGAAGGCTTTCGCCCCTACTTCGTGTCCACTCCGGCAGTCTTTGCCGTGCTGATGGCGGAGGCGGCAATCTGCATGCTTCTGCTGACAAGAGTCTACCAAAAACAAGAGATATAGGAGGAAATGGAATTGCGATCGATCATAAAAACAGAGTTTCTAAAAATGAAAAGATATCATATCCTGCTGATCGGGCTGCTGGGTATGGTGTGTTCCCCGCTTCTCCAGTTTTACTCACAGCTGGTGGTGAATGAAGAGTTCAAATGTGCCAATTTTGATATCCCCGCATTGGTGGAGAATACGATCTGGGGAAACGCGCAGATATTCATGCCGGTTTTGTTTACCCTGATCGGCGGGTATCTGGTCAACCGGGAGTATACGGACGACACCCTGAAAAATATATTGACTGTCCCGGTTTCCTTCCGAAAATTTCTGGCAGGAAAGCTGGCCGTCATGGGGCTTCTGGCAGTGCTCTTCGGTATTTACAGCTTTGCGGTGACACTGGCGGTAGGACTTTTCGGGGGGCTTTCGAATCTGAACCTTTCCGTGTTCATAAAGGGGCTACCGCAGATGATTGGGCTCTCTGTCTGTATCTACATTGTCGTACTTCCGATCATCACGGTGTGCAGCAGGAAGCCGGGACATTTTATGGTCGGTTCGGTCATTGCGTTCCTTACAGGATACTGCGTTCTGTTTTTTAAAGAGGGACTTTTGCGGAATATTTATCCGTATTCCGTTGCGCTGACGATGATCGGATTTGATACGGCGTCCTATTCAGGAACCTCGGGAAAGGGCAGCGTGCCGCTGGGGGCGGCTTCCCTGGGAATCATGCTGCTGATCACGGCAGTGCTGATCGTGACGTCCAAGGCACCGGGGGATGTACACGGACACGGGAAAAAGAGCTCCGGGAAAAAAGGGATTACCCTGCGCGCGGCCCAGCGTGAAAAATCGAAGGCCGGGAGGTGACGGCATGAAAAAAATCTGTGACAGTTCAAAACAGGACAGGGCATGTTCGTCTCTGTCCCTACGAAAATCTTTTCTGCTGTTTTTTTGTATGCTTTTGTACATCATCGGATTATGCGGCTGCTCCAAGGATGAAATTCTGGAAGAATACAATGAGGTGATTCAATTTGCCGGAAATTTTAGACTGACAAGCGATTTCCTGTTAAAGGGCAGACGGAAGTGCGGAGTGGATCGTTATACCGGAGAATATACCGCAGACTATGACAATTTTTCCAAAACGGAATATCTCTTCGGCGGGACTACGATCGACCGGGAATACGGCAAAGAAGTCAGCGTGTTCTGCAGGATAGAAGGGGAATCCGGAAGCGCGGAGCTCTTTTGGGAATCTGGGAGTGAGGAGACGACGGTATTGCTTGACGCGGACGGGACATACAGGGAGACACTGACACTGCCGGAGGGAGGAAATTATATTGGGATTGCTGGGGAGCATTTTACGGGGGAGGTGGAGCTGCGGATTGAATGATCCATGGGCGTATATGCCCGCCTGCGCGCAACCACTATTTTACTGGCCGGATGCCTTGCGGCAGGGCGCAAGGCAATAAATTCATGATGATCATTGATGAATGGGATGCGCCGATCAGGAAGATACCGCGGATTCAGAAGCGGTATCTGGAACGGAGCGCAAGTAAATATGCCCAGGAAATTTAATACGGACGGATACTGCGCCCCTGATCTGCGTTATATGGTCAACCTGTCCGGACGCCTGAATGAAATCAAGTCTATGGTGGATGCCGGAAAATAATCAGCTATGCGGATTTTGAGTCTGAGCAGAGTTTTGTGGCTGCGTTTTCAGGGGAATTGCTGGAATATGCGCGGAATATTTCAGGAGAAGCGAAGGAAAAATTAAAGCAATACGCCGAAGAAGGGGCGGGGGAGATTAGAGGGGATTTTATCCGCTGTAAAATGCTTCTGGAGGCTCCCTGCTGGCTGCGGTCCACGGGAAGCTGCTGATGTGGATCTTTGAGAAAGAGAAGATGATCGAGCCTTGATTCTGTTTGCGTGTGCTGCGGCTTCATGAAAGGGACTGTAAGGAAATGACTGTTTCGCTGTGATCTGCTGCGTGACCGGTTGGAGGTCACAACAGGATATTGCGCGAAAATACCATTTCCTTACAGCCCCTTTGAAATTGTAGGTATCAAACCATACGGTGATTTAAAACTCGGCCCTCATCCGCCGCTCTAGAAGCGCATGAATCTTCTCCGTTGGCGTCATGACAGACCCGATGGGCGTGTCATGATTCAGGGAATCAATGATGATCGCAAGGTATTTGCTTAAGTCCGCCGTGATAAAATAAGGTTTCTCCTTTGCCTCCGGCGGCAGATAGGTCAGGTTGGTGGTAATGACCTTGCTGAGATATCCGTTTTTGTAGTATTCATCGAACTTTTCAAAACCATCGGTAAACAGGCCGAAGGTGGTGCAGGCGATGACCCGCTTTGCCTTCCGTTCCTTGAGCTGCTTCGCCACATCCAGCATGCTTTCCCCGGAAGAGATCATGTCATCAATGATGATCACATCCTTGTCCTTCACGTCGTCCCCGAGAAATTCATGGGCCACAATGGGATTCTTTCCATTTACGATCTTGGAATAATCTCTGCGCTTGTAGAACATTCCCATATCCACGCCAAGCATGTTGGAAAAATACACGGCCCTGTGCATGGCGCCTTCATCCGGGCTGATGACCATCAGATGATCCTTGTCCACAGTCAGATCGGGCACCTCGCGGAACAGCGCCTTCATGAACTGGTAAAGGGGATTGAAGCTGTCAAAGCCATTTAACGGGATGGCATTCTGGACACGGGGGTCGTGGGCATCAAAGGTGATGATATTGGCAATCCCCATGGCAGCCAGCTCTTCCAGTGCCAGCGCGCAGTCCAGGGATTCCCGCGCGGTCCGTTTGTGCTGGCGGCTTTCATACAGGAAGGGCATGATGACGGTGATCCGGTGCGCCTTGCCAGTGGCTGCGGAAATGATCCTTTTCAGATCCTGAAAATGGTCGTCCGGGGACATATGGTTTGGATGTCCGTTGACCGTGTAGGTCAGGCTGTGGTTGCACACGTCTGTCATGATAAACAGGTCCGTGCCGCGGATGGTCTCCTTGAGAATGCCTTTTCCCTCCCCGCTTCCGAACCGGGGACAGCAGCAGTCAACGAGATAATTTTTGGAACGATAATTTACATACAAGGGGGATTCTGAGACTTCATTGATCGTATTTTTCCGAAACGATACGATGTGGTCATTCACCTTCTGTCCAAGCTCACTGCAGCTTTCCATAGCAACAATCTTCAAGGGTGCGACCGGGAGGGTTTTTTCTAATAATTCGATGTTTGACATAAATTCTCTCCTGTAGTTTGTGCATACTTTTTACAATGCGGTGCCTTTAAAACTAGTCTTTTGTACAAATTGTCTCCATATATGGTTATATCATTTTTTTTACCGAAATTCAAGTTAACATGGAAAATAAAGCCGAAAATCCTTTTTAGAACAGGGGATTTTCGGCTTCTATTATATTCGCTGATACTAATTGTTCTAATCTGTCCGCTACCTCCTCGTGCCGGTTCAGGTACAGCTGGCCGTAGATATTGTTGACCATTTCTACAGTATCACCGATGCGTTCCGCAATGAGCATAGCTGGGAATCCCATGTCAGTCAATAATGATACGTGGGAATGCCTGAGTCATGAAACTTGATTTTTGATTTATATTTCATTATTTATTATATTTTTGAAATAAATTCAAGAAAAAGTACTTTTCTAATGTCAATATTGATGATATACTGAAAATAGATTTTTGCTATTGAGGTATATGAGATGCTTCCCTATACAGGAGACTATATTGAGCATATTGATGACAATATAAACGATTTTAAATATTACACATTTACCCCTCGTCCTCTGATGTATGGGGGTATGTATGAAGTGGATGATGAACTAACCGCTTTGTTAATCCGTAGTTCCCGCTACTTAATTCTCTCTACATCCTGGCGCACTCATCCTCGGTTGGGGTATATGGTATTTCTTCAGGGCATTTGATTTTAAAATGTTTA
>NZ_JBQIKP010000054.1:0-29693 GCF_056796775.1 Schaedlerella sp. | reverse complement strand
ATTGACAGAAAATTTTTCGATAATACTACGTTAGAGATAGTGTAACATAATAGGATAACGTACGCAAGCCATTGCGAAGCAATTTGGTACAATAGGAGACATCAATCCAAAAGGAGGCCGCAAATTTGGATATTCGGGTATTGCAATATTTTCTCGCCGTAGCGCGGGAAGAAAGTATTACGAAAGCTGCGAAAGCCCTGCAAATGACGCAGCCGCCGCTTTCCAGACAACTGAAAGATTTAGAAGAAGAAGTTGGAAAACAACTGCTCATCCGGGGGAGTAAAAAGGTCACACTAACCGAGGACGGGATGCTGCTGCGTAAACGAGCAGAAGAAATGATTGACCTTATGGAAAAAACAAAGGCGGAACTTAGCAGTTCTAACGAAAACATCAACGGAGAAATTTATATCGGTGGTGGTGAAACCGATGCGATTTCCTTTTTTGCACAGGCAGCCGCAACATTGCAGAAGGAACACCCACTGATTCATTACCACATTTACAGCGGCGATGCCGGTATCGTAACAGAAAAAATAGATAAAGGGCTGATTGATTTCGGTTTATTGATCGGCTCCTTTGATGTGACAAAATATGATTACATGAGACTTCCTTTGACAGACACATGGGGCGTATTGATGCGAAAAGACAGCCCGCTGGCTGAAAAGGAATCTGTCTGCGCGGAGGATTTGTGGGACAAGCCTCTGATCTTATCCCATCAGGCATCCATCAGCAGTGAAATGATTTCGTGGCTGAAAAAAGACGTCAGCAAGCTCAATGTTGTTATGACTTATGACCTGATTTATAATGCTTCTCATTTTGTAAGGAAAGGACTCGGTTATGTAATTGCATTAGATAAACTCATCAATACCACCGGCGACAGCGAGCTTTGCTTCAGACCGTTATACCCGTGTATGGAAGCCGAATTGTGTATTATCTGGAAAAAGTATCAAGTTTTTTCAAGGGCTTCCAATGAATTTATGAGCCAGCTAAAAAGAGTGTGGGGAGCAGAGCAATAATTTTTGTGCTTATATACTAGTACAGCATTGCATTAATAATTGAGTAATAATCACTCGCTGTCCATGCCATTACTGCGTTGGAGTCAGTCAACGATGCTACCGGCATCGCCTCCTTCCTCCGCCTTGTCCTGACATGGACATCAAGCGCTTATTGCTTCAAAATTAATGCAACGCTGTACTAGTACAATGCTGTACTAGTACAGCATTGCGTAATTAACGGTGAATTCTGCACCTGCTATTTCTGACAGTTCTGCGTTGTCGTCAATCAACGATGCCGCCGCATAAAAAATAGAATTTATTCCACCTGTACGGGGCTGTTGCGGGGGAAGCGGTATTATATGCATCGGCAGCTTCTGCGGTTACGGTTACCCGATATGGCGTAGTGGAAGCGCTGCCCGCCCGGGAACAGATCATGGAATTTTTAGACAGGCACAGATAGGAGGAGATTTTCGTGTTTCATTTACAGCTGGATTTACTCCGGATGTTCGTGTCCTGGATGCTCAGCCGGTTCCTGCCTATCTGGATGTTTCTGGGATACTTATGGAAAAAATGATTTTTTCCGGCTTACAGAACCGAAGCGGGACTTGTCGCCGTACGTTTCTCATACATATGATTAGGCTTTTTCCAGATGGAAGGATATTGTCTGGCAGGAATTTTTCGTGAACGGAAAGAAAGTGGGCGCGCCTGCATTTATCGTAACGGCTGCACAGAGTCCGAATTATCACGGAACACCGCATCAGAGAGAGGCGCGTTTTCTTCGGAAATCAGAAATTCTCAATATCATATTCTGGATAGGAGCTTTACAATTGATATTCCTGATACAAGCTTTCACGTAAAGCATCGTCAGTGGCAATCTTAATAATCAGGTCACTTTTTCCTTCATTCGTTAGATGAAGGATTAAACTTCCGTATCTTTTCGCTTCCATTGTCCGTTCCTCTTCCCGGATATAATCCAGCACTTCTTTTTCGTCATATTCAAAGATACTCATGGCGATCACCTCCGCTTTGTTCATTCTCAGAAATTCCACTAAAATCCCATCTTTGATACACTCGTCCACCGCGCGCTGCACAGCATCTTTCAAATCCATATCGCTGCAGTACCTGCGGACCCGCTCTACATATTCCATGTACTCCCGCAGCGTTGGACACTGTTCCAGAAAATCCTTATTATTGCCCGGATTGATATTGATCACCAGTACCTTTAATTCCAGGAGCGGGGACTCCTGCTGCAGGATCCGGCTGATCTCACAGGAAGCTTTGCCGCTATCGCTGCAGAGCTCGGTGTCTTTGTCTCTTTTGACGACGGTATCAGACGTATGTTCCATATTGCTTCCGGCAAAACCAATAAATGGTATGCCCGCGGCTTCTGCGGTTTCCGCCGTGCCGTCAGTACTCATTTCACATATCTTATACAGGTCCGACAATTTCAGGATAAGACGTTCCGGATATTTTTTGGTGCTATTGTAAAATACTGTAAAATAAGGCGTCTGCAGCTTCACCGGTGTATTTCCGTACAGCTTTCTGCTCTCTACCAACCCTTCATATTCTTTTGAAATGTAATGCAGAAAACGCAGCGGCATATTTGGATTTATAGTTGACTGATCCTCATATAAATGGAGATCATCGGATACGATAAACGCAAGATCATTTTTCATTCATGTAAAACCCTCCTTTTCCGGGTTTCTGAAAAACAGACGCCATTCCCATTACAGACATTCGGACATTTCACATGGTATACCCAAGGGCACCCCGTTATGGCCATTCGGCTGTTTTATAAGGTATAAATCGGAAGCCTTAATCATCCGTCAGCAATCCAGAAACCCTATGCTATTTTAAAAAGTATTGAAGTAAGCATAGATTTTCTGAAATGTTGAATGACGAGAAATCAACGGAAATAGAACTTTAGAATCCTTATGCTTTGCAATGATGATAACATAGAGAGGGGATATTTACAAGCATTTTTACCAGTGTAGACTGATATGATTGAAAATTAAATGGAAATACGTTATATTAAAAGAGATTTTATCGAATGAGACAGCTAGTACATCGTTGCATTAATAATCGAGTAATAATCGCTCGCTGTCCATGCCATTACTGCGGTGGCATCGTTGATTGACGACAACGCAGTGCTAGCAGAAATAGCAGGTGCAGTATTCACCGTTAATTACGCAATGCTGTACTAGATGTCATATTGGTTATGTTATATAGTATCCCTGCATCATAAGGGCATACAAAATGGGAGGTAAGAGCATGGAAAAATGGTTATATGTGATGATGATCAAAAAGGGAAAACATTTAACAAGGTCACGAAGGCTGTTATCACAAGGCATGTAGAGAATCTGAGAAATCTGGACGCCGAAGGGAAAATTGAGCTCTGCGGTCCGTTCAAGGGCTATCCGGGTGTTGCCGGCATGGTCATTTTTAAGACAGAGAGCTATGAGGAGGCCGAAGCGCTGTGCAGGCTGGAACCGCTTGTGGCTGAGGGATTTGCGTCGTATACGCTTGCGGCTCTGCAGGCAGCGGACAAGGAAAATAATTACCTGCTGTAATGATTAAGGAATTGCAGCTGCCAATCAAAAAAACAGGAAAGGAACGGGGATATTAATGCATCAGGAACATCATACCAAAGGAAAGCTTCTGATCGCCGATGACGAGCCGGGGATTCTGCAGCTCATCCGGGATTATTTTGAAATGCAGGACTACCAGGTCATCGAAGCCGCCAACGGATACGAGGTGCTGGAAAAGCTCCCTGCCGGGCCGGATCTGATCCTCTTGGATGTGGGTATGCCCATGCTGGACGGATTTGAGGTGTGCGAACGGATCCGGGCGCATGTGTCCTGCCCAATTCTTTTCCTGACCGCTAAGATTGAGGAAGCGGATCGGATCCGGGGGTTCTTATCCGGCGGCGACGACTATATCTTAAAGCCTTTCAGCATTGATGAGCTGGGGGCGAGGGTGGAAGCCCATCTGCGGCGGGAGCGCCGCCGAAGATCCGGTGGTACCGTGAAAATATTTGACCGGCTTGCCATTCATTATGAAGAAACGGGAGTCTACTATGGAGACCAGCCGATCCCATTTACCAAGACGGAATATGGGATCCTGGCTTTTTTGTCGCTGCATCCCATGCAGGTATTCAGCAAGGAGCAGCTCTACGAAAATGTCCGGGGCTTTGACGGAAATGCCGACAGCAGCATTGTCACGGAGCACATCCGCAGGATCCGCAAAAAGCTCGCGCAATACACAGACCGGGCGTATATCGAAACCGTATGGGGGGTGGGGTATCGATGGATTGGTTAGAAGAAAAGACAGAAAAACTGCGCGTCTATATCCGGAATCTTTCCTTCCGCAAAGCAATGGTCGCGTATATCCTGGTGATCTCCGCTGCTGTGTGGGGGCTGTCCTACCTTACGATGGTCTTCTGCTGGCATTGGGAGATCGGCATATGGGAAAGACTTGGAAAAACGGAGAGTTTACCTTTGATCGTGTATCAAAAAGGTCTGCTGTGGAGCTATCAGCATGATTTTTTATATACGGCAGAGGAACGCTCTCTTTTATGTTTGGATTTTCTGCGGGTGTGGTGCCCGCTGATCTATGCGGTTCCCGGCATGATTCTGGCCATTTTCTTATTTTACAGAAAACGGCTTGCGCGCCCCCTGTCGATCCTGGAAGACAGTGTGGAAAAAATACGCAGAAATGACCTGGATTTCCATGTGTCCTATGACAGCCGGGACGAGCTGGGAATGCTCTGTGATTCCGTGGAAACCATGCGGCTGGAGCTGCTCCGTGACAAGGAGGAAATGTGGCGGCTTATGGAGCGGCAGAAGGAATTGAACGCCGCGTTTGCCCACGACCTCCGGACGCCCCTCACCGTCCTGCGGGGTTATACGGATTTTCTGGCAAGGTATATCCCGGAGGGAAAGATCAGCCGGGAAAAGCTGCAGTCCACGCTGGGGCTGATGGCGGAGCACTTGAAACGGCTTGAGGATTACAGCCGCACCATGAAAGGGATTCGCAGCATTGAGGAGGTTCCGTTCTCCCCGGAAAAAACCACATTTCAGAGCATAGGCCGGAAAATAGAAGAAGTGGTATTTGCGCTGAACCAGGTGCGGGATGTGAAGATCATTTATACAGCAGATCTGCCGCATCAAGGATATTTGGCGGGGGAAATGCATCCGGCCGGGTCAGGCGGTTCCGGGGTAGAACAGCAGCCTGATGCTTTTATTTATAGGAATAACAGCCTGGCTGCGGAACAACGGTTCGATTCTTCTATTTATCCGGCCGGAAGCCTGGCCGCGGAACAACGGTCCGAAGCTTCTATTTATATCGACGACGGCCTGGTCATGGAAGTGCTGGAAAATATGCTTTCCAACGCCATACGCTATGCCGGGAAACAGATCAACGTCATGTCCGATTATGACGCGGACAGCCGGGAATGGATCCTGACGGTCCGGGACGATGGCCCCGGATTTTCCGAGGAGCAGCTGGATAAGGCACTGAGGCCGTACTACAAAGAGACGGAAGACGGCGGGCCGGATGATCACTTTGGAATCGGCCTGCATATTTGCCGGGAATTGTGTAAAAAGCACGGCGGCACGCTGAACGTAGCCAACAGCATCCGGGGCGGGGCGGTCGTAACCGCTTCATTTTTGGCCGGAGCGCCTGCGGAGCCGTAATCTGCGTAATTACAGGAAAGAACCCCACCTGAGGCAGGAGGGGTTCTTTTCTACAAAAGGCAATACAAAAATTGTTTGTAAGTTCCTAAAAAAATCTTCATTTTTTGTAGGGAAATTATAGATATTTTTATTGTATCCTCTACTTATCACACAGGAAACGATCATGTGTCTGTTCAGAGCAAGATAGTAAACCTGGTACTGCCTGTATGGAAAGAACCTGCGCAATCTGTTCAGGCCACTTTCCTACAGTTCTAAAAAAAGGAGGACCCTATGGCTGCGAGAATTAAGATAGAAAATCTCAACCAATACTATGGAAAAAAACAGGCTCTAAAGGATGTCAGTCTCACCATCGAGACCGGGATGTTCGGCCTTCTGGGGCGGAACGGGGCAGGAAAGACCACGCTGATGAAGGTGCTGGCGACCCTGCTCCCCAAATCGGAAGGGCAGATCTCCATCTGCAAAAGGCCGGTGGAGCGCGCCAGGGAGGTGCGGAAGATTACGGGGTATCTGCCCCAGGAATTTTCCATGTACCCCAATATGAGCGTATATGAAGCAATGGATTATCTGGGCGTGCTCTCCGGGCTTTCAAAGGCTCAGCGGAAGGAACGGATCCCGGAGCTTTTGGAACGGGTGAACCTGCAGGACGACCGGCGGAAAAAGGTGAAGGCGCTCTCCGGCGGCATGAAGCGTCGGCTGGGCATTGCCCAGGCTATCCTGCACAACCCGAGGGTGCTTATTGTGGATGAGCCCACAGCCGGTCTGGATCCGGAGGAACGTGTCCGGTTCCGCAACCTGTTGTGTGAGCTTGCGGAGGGGCGGATCGTTATCCTTTCCACACACATCGTGGGAGATATCGAGGCAACCTGTGAAAACATCGCCGTTCTGGACCGGGGCGAGATCATTTACCAGGGAACGGTGCCGGAGCTCATCAGCCGGGCGGAGGGCCGCGTGTACCAGGCGGAGATCAGCAAAAGGGAGCTGGAGGACCTGAAAAAGCGCTGTACCGTGACCAGCATGCTGACTCTGGGAAATAACGTCATGGCGCGGTTCCTTTCTGAGGAAAAGCCCTTTGCGTTGGCAAAGCCATGCGACGCGGGCGTGGAGGACGCGTACATGTATCTGATGCAGGGAAGGGGAGGTGAAGCCGGATGTTCGGACAGCTATTGATCAAGGAATGCCGTCAGACCGTCAAAAGCCTGATCTACTGGCTCATCGTCCTGGTGCTGATCTTCGTCTTTGCGACACAGATCGGGGAAATGGATATCCTCACGGAGCCTCAAAAAGGCCAGGCGGACTACGGTTACAAAGCCAGCAGCGATGAGGCGGATATCATGAAATTCACCCTGGGAGCACTGGTGCAGGAATATATACGGGGCAGCTACACCACCTATCCCATCGGCTTCTACAAAAGTGTCACGCTAAATGAAAAGGAAGAGCGGCAGATCAGAGAGATCGTGCGGGAGACTACCGGGATCTCCGGCCAGGAGGAGGCAGAGGAGATCATGGAAAGCTGGTATGAGGCACAGCGCTCCGCAGCAGGGGACGGCCAGGAGACCATGATGAAAAATCTGGAGATTGCGCCGGCATCCGGCCTGTCCTATGACCGTTTCACCGAGTTGATGGATCAGGCCGACGCGATCCTAGGAGGCGGTTCCAGCTATGGTAAATCTTACCGGAGCAGCAATGCCCAGGTTCCCAAGACCTACGAGGACGCAATAACGGAATATCGGGAGCTGACAGAAAAGGATCGGCTGACCGGAGGCTATGCAAGGCTTTTTTCCGATTACATGGGGATTTTTTTGGGGCTTCTGCCCGTATTCCTGACCGTGACCAGAGAACTGCGGGATCGGCGCTCCGGCATGCAGGAGCTGATCTGCTCCAGAAAATGCTCCTCCCTCGTGATCATTGCCAGTCGTTATGTGTCCATGGTGGTCATGCTGATCCTTCCGGTGCTGCTGATCTCCCTGCCGTTCTTCTCCCGATGTATGAAATATGCCTCCGGGGCAGGCATTTCCGCAGATGCATTTGCCTTTGTAAAATATACCTTCGGGTGGCTGACGCCGACGATCATGACCGCCGCGGCTGTGGGGATGTTTTTTACGGAGCTGACGGATACGGCGCTGGGCGTTCTTGTGCAGGGAGTGTGGTGGTTTTTCGCTACATTCGGCGGAGTAAATACCCTGCACGGCGGGATGTATGGCTGGAACCTGATCCCGCGGCACAATACGGAGCTGAACTGGAGCGGGTATCAGAGCGCCTTCGCGCAGCTTGCGGCAAACCGGATCCTGTATGTGCTGCTGTCACTGGTGCTGGTTGCGCTTACAATCCTGATCTATGATCAGAAGAGGAAAGGACGGTATCGTTTATCATGGAAAAATATTGGCAGATTGAAAAAGTCAATTTAAAATATCATATTCCACTGCATATTCTTGTATGCGTGCTGCTGCTCGGCGTCTCGCCGCTTCTCATGGGGGTGGCGAACCTGTCGGCGGAGGATACGGCAAAGGTACTGGAGCGGTATACGGCGCTGATCGGCATCGTCATGCTCACCCCCGTGTTTCTGCCCGAGCAGGATAGAAACCTGCGGGAGCTGGTGAGCGCCAGATATACGGACTGCGCGGCCGTCTACCTGGTCCGCGTTCTGGGAAATGTATTTGTACTGGCATGTCTACTGGGGATGTATATTTTCATGCTGTACTATAACCAGTGCAGCTTCCCGGCGGTAAAATATTTCCTGGGAACTCTGGCGGAAATGCTGTTTTTCGGCGGACTGGGGCTCGGTTTTTACGGCCTGACCGATCACCTTGTGGCGGGATATATGGCAGCGATGGTCTATTATATTTCCGCGATCGGAATACGAAGCACGAATCCGTTTCTGAAGCTGTTTTATCCATTTTCCATGTCCGCCGGAAGCTATACGGAGAAATACTTCCTGTTCGCGGGAGCGGTGGTGCTGATGGCGGCGGGGGTATATCTGCGGTGCAGGAGGAAGTGATATTCAGAAAGAAATGTAAGGGAAATATCGGGAAGTGCGTTGTCATGCCGGAACAAACCTGTTCCGTAAGGGGCTGGGAGAAAGATCCTCGAATGCGACAAGGATAAAGACGGAAATTGGTATTTTACATTAGATAGTTTTTCACCGGTAGCAATTATCAAAGTGATGTCTGATAGGAAACCAACCATACTTCCCTCAGAGCCAACAAAACCCTCAAAGCCAGGAACAGGCGGAAGCAGCTCCAGCTCTTCAACAATAAAGAATCCCGGTTCTTCGACACAACAGGAAATGACAACGCAGCTAGGAACCACGGAACAATCGTGGGTTTTCAGGAGTTGTTTTTTGCAGTGCCTAAGCGGCAGGACGGACCTTTTCCTTGATGGGGAGGGGGCTCTGCCGCTTTTTATTCCGACATTCCTATCCAAAACCTTGCTTTTCGATCACGCAGGAATGTACCTTCGTTTTTTCATGATAATTCACGCCCACCAGGATTAGCTCGCTACCGAACCCTTCCAGCACGGCTGGATAATTCCGATCCCTGATCTGCGCAATGGCGCCTGACGCAGTTTTATTCCATTTCAGCTCAATGAGCAGAGCGGGCAGGGCGGAACGCCGTTTCGGAAGAAATACGATGTCTGCGCATCCATGCCCGGAGGGCAGTTCTTCTATCTTGGCATACTGATCCATACAAGTAATATAGGCATACCTTACTACAGCCCGTAATGCCTGTTCATTGTTATAAAACTGGGGCGCGTAATTCGAATCGTGGATCCTTGCGATCGCCTCTGCTACCCCGTCAGCATCCCCCTGTATGGTTTTTTCGAGAAGGAGGTCGGATTCACGGATCAGGCGGTGCAGCTCCCGGTGCTTCCCCTTGCGGAGAATCTGATGAAACTCAAGCCGCACCTCTTTATTTGGAATCCGGACTATTCCTGTTCCCTGCTCTTCCTCGCGGTATGCCAGGTATCCAAGATGGATCAAGAGCGTCAATACGTCATCCTTCCCCTTAAACGTCTGGAATTCATTTTCAAAGCCGTCTACGTCAACCTCGATCTCTTCTCCGCTGACCAGCTTCGCAATCTCCCCCTGAAGCCCTTCCTCATCCATATCAATATAGGTCAGAAGCGCTTCCGCCGCAGAAGTTTTTTTCCAATAGGATTTAAATTTTCCGCTCTGCAGGGCGCTCATAATGGAATAGGGATTGTATATGGAATGAACCTCGTCGAAGCAGTATCCGTCGTACCAGCTTTTTGCCTCGTCAAAGCTCATATGATAAGTCTCGCATAATGTCCGCACCTCTGCCTCCGTAAAACCGGTAAACGCGGCGTATTTGCCCGGATCAAGGACAGAAAATTCCTGGAAGTCGGAGATTGCGGACTGGGAGCCGTCCTTTTTGATCGGCAGGATCCCTGTCATGTAAGCGGCGGCAATGATCTGCGAAGTCGCTCCGCTGTTTTTAAATAATGTCCGCAGAAATTCCAGATAGTTCTGCTGTGCCTGCGGACCGCATCCGGCTTCCCTGATCGGCGCGTCCCATTCATCAATGATCACGATGAACCTTCGTCCCGCCAGAGCCACGGCATTGACCAGGGTTGAAACAAAGCCCTCCTCCTCTTTCAGATTTGGATAAGCGGTTGAAAGCTCGCGGATGATATTTCGTTTCACAAATGGCACAATGTCACCGACGGATGCCTCCCCGATCACACCGGTCATGTCCAGGTAAATGACATCGTATCGGTTGAGGTGTTCCATATACTGCGGATCCCGGGCTATGGAAAGGTCGTCAAACAGTGCGGCCGAGTCGCAGGTTTTGTCATAATACGCACAGAGCATCTGGGCGGCAAAGGATTTCCCGAATCGCCGGGGCCTGCTGACGCAGGTCAGCTTATGGGTGGTTCCGATGGTCTGGTTGATCAGGCTGATCATACCGGATTTATCTACATATGAAGTTTTTCGGATCGCTTCAAATCCACTGTTGCCTGGGTTCAGGTAAGTTCCCATTCCATATACCTCCATATATGTAACCAATTTGCGCAGCAAATTGATTGCCTACTTGCCCGCCATCCGCAAAGCAGATTTCTAATGCGGGCAATTCCCATATTGTTTTTTGATACGATACTTTACACTACCATTCACATCTGCTCATTACTCTCGCAGATACACCGCAATCCCATGAAAATTGACTTCGTTAATCGGGATTGCTATTGCAGTCTATACGTTGTCATTCATATTTTACCAGATTTCTGCTTTCTTTGATACCCTGACCTGGATCTGGGTAAGCTGGAAATGTACGCTATAAAATTTCCAGCTGTGCGGTTGGATGATCCTACATCCCCATATTCCTGCCCCGAAATTCGCTGGGCTGCATCCCCGTATAGCTTTTGAAGACCCTGCTGAAATAAAACCCATCCTTATATCCGACCAGCTCCCCGATCTTCTGGATTTCCATACCCGGCTCGTGGATCAGGAGCCGTTTGGCCTCGTTCATACGAAGCTTTGTCAGGTATTTTGAGGGGGTCTCGCCAGCATATTTCTTAAAAATTTTCCCCAGATATTCCGGGGTAAAACCAAACTTTTCTCCAAGCTCCTGAAAGGAGATCTCCTGCTGGTAATTTTCCAGAAGATACTGCTGGATCAGCTGGCTGAGCGCCTCCGGGCTCAGGGAAGTATGCTTCGTGTTGTAAATGCCCAGCCTGCCGGATTCATTTTCCAGCTTGATCAGGAGCTTACGGATGGATTCGGACAGCGTATCCCGGGACACGGGCTTGAGCAGATAATCCTCTACAGAATACCGGATCGCTTTCTGGGCATAGCTGAAATCATCGTAGCCGCTCAAAATAATAACCTTGGTGCCGGGATGGTTGTCATATAAATATTTTACCACTTCCAGCCCGTCGCGCAAGGGCATGCGGATATCCGTAATGACCAGCTGGGGGCAGTATCTTTCGATCAGCTGAATGGCTTCCTCTCCGTTTGCGGCCTCGCCCGCTTTCTGTAAGGGCAGATCCAGAGCTTCCAGCTTCTTGACCAGATTTCTTCGGATCAGGCTTTCGTCCTCCGCGATTACATAATTGTATTTTACGTTTGACATAATTTCCTCCCAATGGTATAGCCGATTCATTCATTGATATTCATCTTCGAAGCTGTTCCGAACAGCGGTCAGCAGCCAATCCGCCGAAAGGCAGCGCATGTCAGAGGCTTACAGGCATTCTTCCAGTTCATCCGCCGATTCAGGGAGCGCGATCCCTTTCTTTGGATGGATATTGCCGCCCAGAATGAAACGGGTGTATGCTCCTTCCCGATTTTCAATGCAAAAAACTGCGTCCTTTCCATACAGCAGGCGGAGCCGCAGATATACATTTTTCAGTCCCATTCCGCCGATCTTCATGGACTTTAACTCATCATTCAGATCCAGATTTTTATAGAGCCGCAGAAGCTCCTGCTTCTTTTCATCGGTCATGGTCCCCACGTTATCCTCTATCGTAAGCTGCCAGTGCTCCCCGTCCAACCGGGCCGCGATGGACAATTTCCAGGGCGGGCGGCATACAAACGCGTATTTAAACGCGTTTTCCAGAACAGGCTGGGCGATCAGCTTGGGAACAGGGACCTCCCGAACCACATCCGGTACATCGAAGGTGTATTCCAGCTCTTCCGTGAAACGAAGCTGCATGCATTCCAGATAGGACCTGGATTTTTCCAGCTCCTTCCCCAGGGGGACAATCATTTCGCCGGAAGCGGAGATGTACCGGAAGTGGATGCACAGCGCTTCGCAGATCTTTACGATATCGTCATTCATGTCCTCTTCCGCCATGGCGCTGATGTTGGTCAGGCTGTTATACAGAAAATGCGGATTGATCAGGGATTGGGTCGCCTGCAGCTTGGCCCGTGTCTCCTCGTTGCGCAGAAGCAGGACTTCCCGGGATGTGGAGCGCAGTTTATCGTACATGCCGCGGACCGAATTGCACAGGATGGAAAGCTCCCGGATGCTGCTGTCGGCGGAGGTCAGGTTGACCTTCTTTTCATCCAGCACACGGTCGATGGTGATCTTCTTGGTGGCAGCCGTCAGCTTCTGCAGAGGGACTGTAAACCTTCTGGAAATGTAGAAGCAGATCAGCAGCGTGAGCAGGATGGACAGCGCAGAGATTCTCAAAAACATTTTCTGAAAAGCCTCCAGGGACCGGTAGATGGAGGACTCCGACTGCAGGAGAACCACGTTCCAGCCATATTTCACCATGGTCTCACAGGTTGCCAGCATATTTTGGCCGCTGCTGTTTTTTATGATCTGGCTGATTCCGTCCGTGATTTCATTTTTTTCGATCAGGTTATGATAGGATTCGGAGCCGTACATGTCAAATGCCGTGTAGGGGTAAACCAGCTCCTTTCGGGAATTGTAGATCTGTACCCGGATGTCCGGGTTGCTGTCCTCTAACTGGGAGGCCAGGACAAAGATCTTCCCGCAGTCCTGGGCGACCTCCGCGATTCCTTCCGGAGCGCCGTCCCGATTCAGAAAAAGCCGGATCAGAGAAATAAACTTCTGGGAATTACGGTTCTTTCCGGTGGCGGGCAGATCCTTCCGGGTTTTGGGCTCGCTGATATATTTGAAGCCGTTCAGTTCCATGACCTCATCATACCAGGCCAGAGATTCCAGATCTGCTCTGGAGGTGGACATCCAGTACCCGGATTCCACGCAGGAGCCATCCATGTCATAGAGCCGGATATACGAGGCCGACTGATACGCGCCGATCATGGCGGTCACGATATCGTGGATGACCTCTGCGCTCTGGCGGGAGGAAACGATCTCGGCCTGGTCTTTACCAGTCCTCTGAAATGCGCTGGAAAATTCCCGGAAATTTGTCTTGACCATGTTGGAATATACGATATTCATGGAAATGGTGGAAAGGCTGTCCAACTGCACTTCAACGGAATTTGTGATGGAGGCGCACATATTTTCCAGGCTGCGCTTCGATTCTTCCAGTGTATTTTCCCGGTAATGGGAATAGGTATATGTAAAAAAAATCCCCAGCAGCACCAGGATAAAAGAGCCATATATAACAAAAAGATAGAGTGTCTGTGAATAATGTCTGGTGATTTTTTTCATGACTGCCGCCCCCTTACGAAAAAAATTATACAAGATAGTTCAAAATAATGCAACCGCCTGTTTGGTTTTGTCCATTGTGCCAATCTTACTCTTGTGTTAGCATAAAAATACACAAAAAACCTTGTTTTATCGATAAAATACCAGGCAAATGTTATAAAAACAGACAAAAAACGCATGCAAGCATTCTATCTGCTGGGCAGATTGGTTACATGTAAGAGAGGAAAAGAATATGAAAAATAATGTGATGAAAAAAGTGTTTTGTCTTTCTATGGCTGCGGTTTTGACAGCCGGATTGCTGGCGGGCTGCGGCTCCGACGGCAGTGACGGAGATGGAGGCGGAGGGGAAGCCTCCGGGGGAAAGGGCGTCACTCTGACCTTCGGCAGCCACCAGAGCGGGCTGCCCACGTCGGGGATCGTGCAGGATCTGGCAAAGGAATTTGAGGAAGAAACGGGGATCAAAGTTGATTTTCAGATTTCCCCGGACGCGCAGTGGAGAGACCTGATCAAGGTGAAGCTGGATTCCGGCGAAGCGCCTGACATCATCTGTGTGGATACGCCCATCAGCCTGGCATCCAGTATCCATATGGACCAGTACTGCGTCGAGCTGACAGACCAGGACTGGACCAGCCGGATGGAGGACAGCGCGCGCTCCGCGGTTTCCGCCAACGACAAGGTATACGGGATCACTTTTCCCGGCGCGAAGATGTATTTCTATCTGTATAACAAACAGATCTTTGACGAATTGAAGCTGGATATCCCGACCACCTATGATGAATTGAAGGATATCTGCCAGAAGATGCTGGACGCGGGCTATACGCCGATCTATGAGGCGACCACCAACGGATGGCATCAGGAGAATACGGCATGATCATCAACGAGATGGGCTTCCGGGGGGAAGTGGAAGCGGATTATCCTGACTTCAAGGCGACGGAGGAAATGGGCGCCTTCGTAATGCCCTGGGGAGACAACCAGGTGATTGGCGTCAATCCGGCGAGCAATGCTTATTTTATCAATAAAGAGAGCAAGTACACGGAAGAGGCAAAGCAGTTCTTTGAATTTCTGGCAAGGCCGGAAAATCTTGAGAAGCGCCTGGCCGGGCAGCCGGAGCTGAACGCACTCTGCTGGCCGGAGGTAGATACGAAATATACGGAGGAGGATCAGGCGTTTATTGATTCCCTGGAAAAGGCAAATGTCGTGCAGACTTCTGTAAACTATATCGACAGTCAGTGGATGGATGTAGGAAAGGATCTGGAAGCGATGTACACGGGCGCCATGACTCCTAAGGATGTGGTGGACACGATCGCCAAGAGGCGGAACGAGCAGGCCAAGCTGCAGAGGGATCCGGGCTGGGAGTAGAGAAAGCGGCCTCCTCATCAAAGGATAGCGCATTTACTGCGCTATCCGTACGAAAAACGGGCCAAAACTCTGGAAGGAGAGTAACATATGAACAGAAAAAAATTATATCCCTGGTATTTTGCCAGCGGGGCGGCGCTCCTGTTTTTCCTGCTGTGTTTTCTGCCGGGCATCATAGGAATTGCCTATTCATTTACGGATTGGAATAATTTTACCAATGAGATCCGCTTTGTGGGGCTGGATAACTATAAACGGATTTTCGAGGGGAACTCGGAATATCTGCTGTATATCAAAAATACACTGGTATTCACGGTCTTTACCACCATTGCGAAAACGGTTGTGGGACTGGCCCTTGCGTTATTGCTGACAAGACCGTTTATCAAAATGAAAAATCTTCAGCGCATGATCATCTTTTCGCCCCAGGTCATGTCCTACCTTGTAGTCGGCCTTGTGTTTAAGAGCATGCTGCATCCGACCACCGGATTTTTAAATAATTTCCTGGAGGATATCGGGCTGGGCTTTCTGGCGAAAAACTGGCTGACAGACTTAAACATCGTATTCCCCACGGTCATGACTGTAGATACCTGGAAGGGCATGGGATATATCATGGTCGTCGTGATCGCCGGAATCATGTCGATTTCTCCGGAATATTATGAGGCGGCGAGCATTGACGGCGCAAACTTTTTCCAGCAGCTCAAAAGCATTACGATCCCGCTGCTCAAGCCGGTCCTGGTCAACGCGACCGTGCTGAACGTGACCTACGGCCTGCGGGTATTTGATATGGTTTACTCGCTGACCAACGGCGGCCCGGGAAATGCGACTGGCGTGATCAACACGGCGGTTTATAAAGAATTTTCCAAGGGCGACCTGGCGATGGGCACGACGCTGTCCAGTGTGTTGTTCTTTGTTGTACTGGCACTGCTGTATTTTATTATCAAGTCCATGGAAGATAAGGAGGTGTAGGGCGAATGGGTAAAATAGGAAAAACAGCGGGACATATTGTTGGAAATATTGTTGCGATCTTTATCAGCCTTGTCGTCCTGATCCCTCTGGTGGTACTGCTTTTAAATTCCTTTAAAACCTCCGCGGAGGCGGACAAGATGACGCTTTCCCTGCCCACGGAATGGATGTTTGAAAATTATTCTATCGTCGTGGAACAGGGGAAACTGATCTCCTCATTTTTCAATGGGCTGTTGTACGCGGCAGGCAGCGTGGTGATCATCGTGGCTGTCGTGTCTCTGGCAGCTTTCGTGATCTCAAGAAATATGAAGGGTATCAACAGGTTCCTGTATTATTTCATTATTTCAGGAATCGCGATGCCGATCAATAACGTTTCTCTGATGAAGGTCATGCAGGCGCTTCATCTGATCAATACAAGGGGCGGGATCATTCTGCTGTACGCGGCGATCAATATCCCGCTGAGCCTGTTCCTTGCGTACGGGTTTATTGATACCATCCCGAGGGAAATTGATGAGGCGGCTGTCATTGACGGCTGTACACCGTGGCAGCTGTTTACGCAGGTGATCGCGCCGCTGCTCAAGCCGATCGTGTCCACGCTGTTTGTACTGGATTTTATGGCAATCTGGAATGACTTTACTATGCCGCTGTACTATCTGAACAACTCGCAGAAGTGGCCTATGACGCTGGCAGTGTATAATTTCTTCGGCGCGTTTCAAAATTCCTGGAACCTGGTGGCGGCGGATATCATGCTGACGCTGCTCCCAGTACTGATCGTGTTCGTGCTGGGACAGAAGTATATTGTCGGCGGGGTGTCGGCGGGTGCCGTGAAAGGATAACTTTTCCGGAAGTGTTGCTGTAACCCCCACTTTTTACGGTGGGGTTCTTGACATTTTGAATAAACGATGTAATGTAATATTCAAGAATTGATAAGCAGGAGGATTTGATAAATGAAATTTACATCAGGCTATTGGATGACACGAAAGGAGATCACCCCGCTCTATGCCGCGGAATATGCGGACCACCGTATTTTCGGCACGGAGCTTGCGGTCTATGTGCCGTCAAAGCATATCGGGGACCGGGGCGATGCCCTCAACTTAGGAATGCTGACCGTTTACCTCAGCAGTCCCATGGAAAATGTGATCAAGGTCTCTGTCCGGCATTTTGAAGGCGCTGCTTACCATGGTCCCTTTGCAGAGGCGCGGCAGACCAATCCCCAGGTCCAGATCGAGGAAACGGATACGGAACTCATTTACCGGAGCGGGCGTACCAGCGCGGTTATTGACAAGCGGCCCGCATCCTGGGGAATCCGTTTTCTGGATGGGGACCGGGAGCTGACGGAGACAAGCTACCGCAATATGGCCTATATGCAGAACCGCGACACGGGCAGAAATTATATGACGGAGCAGCTTGCCCTGGATGTGGGCGAGTCCGTCTACGGCTTCGGGGAGCGTTTCACGCCCTTTGTGAAAAACGGACAGGTCGTAGAGATGTGGAACGAGGACGGCGGGACGGCCAGTGAGATTGCCTACAAAAATATCCCCTTCTACATTTCCAATAAAGGGTACGGCGTGCTGGTGGACAACGAGGGGGATGTTTCCTTTGAGATTGCCAGCGAGAAGGTGGAGCGGCTGCAGTTTTCCGCGGAAGGGGAACGGCTGGATTATTATGTGATTAACGGCTCTGATCCGAAGCGGACCGTGAGCCTGTACACGGAGCTGACCGGGAAGCCTGCGCTGCCCCCGGCCTGGTCCTTCGGGCTCTGGCTGACCACCTCATTTACCACGGATTACGATGAGGAGACCACCTCCGGCTTCATCCAGGGCATGGCGGACCGGGATATCCCGCTGCATGTGTTCCATTTTGACTGCTACTGGATGGAAGCCTACGAGTGGTGCAATTTTACCTGGGACGCGAGAACATTTCCGGAGCCGAAGGAAATGCTGAAGCGGTATCATGACAGGGGCTTGAAGATCTGTGTCTGGATCAACCCCTACATCGGCCAGAAATCTCCGCTGTTCCGGGAAGGCATGGAGCAAGGATATCTTCTGAAAAGATCAAACGGCGATGTGTGGCAGACGGATCTGTGGCAGGCGGGCATGGGGATTGTGGATTTTACCAATCCGGCGGCTGTCACCTGGTATCAGGAAAAGCTGAAAACCCTGCTGGATATGGGTGTGGACTGTTTCAAGACGGACTTCGGCGAGCGGATCCCGGTCAGGGATATCGCATATTTTGACGGCTCGGATCCGGTGAAAATGCATAATTATTATCCTTTTTTGTATAATAAAGCAGTATTTGAGCTGTTGGAGCGGGAACGAGGCACCGGGGAAGCCGTGCTGTTTGCCCGCTCCGCGACGGTGGGCGGCCAGCAGTTCCCGGCGCACTGGGGCGGCGACTGCTCCGCGTCCTACCCGTCTATGGCGGAAACGCTGCGGGCAGGCTTATCCCTGGCCTGCGCAGGCTTCGGGTTCTGGAGCCATGACATGGGCGGCTTTGAAAATACGGCCTCCGCGGATGTGTATAAGCGCTGGTGCCAGTTCGGGATGCTCAGCTCCCACAGCCGCCTCCACGGTTCCGGCTCCTACCGTGTGCCGTGGCTCTTTGACGAGGAGGCCTGCGATGTGCTCCGGAAATTTGTTAAGGCAAAATGCGCCCTCATGCCTTATCTGTACCGGCAGGCCGTGAAGGCCCACGAGGACGGCATCCCCATGATGCGGCCCATGTTCCTGGAATTTCCGGAGGACCGCGCCTGCGAGCCCCTGGACCGGCAGTACATGCTGGGAGATTCCCTGATGGTGGCGCCGGTGTTTAAGGAATCCGGGGAGGCGGAATATTATCTGCCGGAGGGGACCTGGTACAACCTGCTGACCGAAGCCCGGGCAGAGGGCGGCAGATGGCATAAGGAACAATTCGATTATTTCTCCCTTCCGCTGATGCTGCGGCCGGGATCAATCCTTGCGGTGGGAGCCCATACGGAACGCCCGGATTATGCGTTTTATGAAGGGGTGAAGCTGCTGGTGTACCTGCCCGAGGACCACGGGAAGGCAGAGACGGAGGTTACGGATCTGGACGGACATGTGGTGACGCGCGTGTTTGCAGAACGGACCGGCAGTCAGGTGAAGGTCCGGGTGGACAGCGAGTACCGGGATTATCAGATTCAGGTGATCGGTGGGGAAGTGCTGGAGGTTGTTGAAGGGTGAGGATCTGCAGCGTTTAGCGATCTTATAAAGCGACTTAAAAAGCAGAGACAGCTTAGTGGTTAGGTGGTCTCTGCTTTTTATATGGCAAGAAGCGAGCATCGGATTGCTATAGCCACAATCCTCAGATTCTTTTTTCAATCTGAAATTTATCCTTATCTGGTATCAATCAAGGCTTGCAGCTATATATTGAATATTTCTTTAGACGATCTGATTGCTGTAGAAGAAGACGAGGCTCCAAGCTTTCGGGCATCGAACGACAGTGCAGAGGCCAGGGGCACTTTTGAACATGATGTGTCTAAAGCAGCCCCAGCAGTTCCTCATGAATCCGCCCATTTGTGGAGACGATGCTTCCACCCATTCTGGGGCTTGGCGGATTGCCCTCAAAATCACTGACCCTTCCGCCTGCCTCACGGACAAGAAGAACCCCTGCCGCGTAATCCCACGGATTCAGATAGGGCTCGAAGAAACCGCCCTGCCGTCCGCAGGCAGTGTATGCCAGCTCCAGCGCGGCGGAGCCGATCCTGCGGATGTCCTGGCACTGGTCATATACACGGCGGAACCGGGCAAAATTGGCATCGGCCAACTCACGCCGATAAGCATAAGTCCCCAGCGCGATGATCGTCTCGGAAAGTGTTTCCGACTCCGATACGTGGATGGGCCTGCCGTTGAGAAAGCTGCCCTTCCCTTTTTCGGCGGAAAACAGTTCGTCGTGATACGGATTATAGATGATTCCCATCACGATCTCGTCCTGCCTGCAGAGCCCCAGGGAAACGGCGCTGTGCTGATAGTCGTGGATCAGGTTGGTAGTCCCGTCCACCGGGTCCAGGATCCAGAAGCTGTCCCCAGTCATTTCCTGCAGCCCGGTCTCCTCCCCGAGAAACTGGATCTCTGGGGCAAGGGCATACAGCTTCTCTTTCAGATAATCCTGTACCGCAAGGTCCACCTGGGTCACATAATCCGCCCGGCCCTTCTCTTTGACGTGCCCGGCCATCTCCCGGTTTTCGATCAGGTCCTTTGTGGATTTTACCAGGTCGATGATCTGCTGGATGTTTGGGGTTTGATTTGGTGAATGACTCATTTTTTTATCTCCTTTAAAATTCAATACAATCTGGAATGGTTGGTTCTGGAGTCCTGAAGCCCATAGATTTCTTCTATGCTATAGGGAAGTTCGTATAAGCTGTCCCGGTAAATAATGACAAAATAATTATCGGATTGCCTGACCTGTTCGGCAAATCGTTTTGAGCGTACAAATGCATTTCCTTCATCAATAAAGATGATGCGGTCGTGATGACCCGACAGCCGCATTTCCCAATCCCCTTCCGTCAGGACGGTGCAGGCCTTTTCACAGATTAAAGTAACGCCCGAGGATTCATGCCGATTATTGTAAGCTGTTAGAAGCCGGATCATTTCTTTGCTGAGAGGATCTGTCAGCCATTCGTTTTCATACGCAACAACTATAGCAGATTAGGCGGGGGATTTCAAGTATTCCGGAACCTGCCGGTACATTAAAAATGAATGAGTGCATATAGATATACAAAAGAAATGCCTGTACCTCAGCACAAGCATTCCCCTCCAGTTCATTTTATCTATTTTGTTTCTTCCGAATCCTGCGGACTACCGGCCGCTTATTTTATTCCGTTTTCTAACCGTTATTGCCATTCCGGCAGTTCCGATCGCAAGCAACCACAGAACACTCAGATCGTTTCCTTTATGTTCTGATCCAGCAGCATTGGATCCGCCGAATACAATATCGAATTCACCGGTCATGGGAGAACGCTTTTCTGTTCCCTGTGTCCCAGTGCCGTCAGCAGATGGGGATCCGCTGTTGTTTCCGGAAGAAGTTCCGCCGGAATTGCTGCCGCCGGAAGCGCCACCGCCGGAGCCGGAATCACCGCTGCCGCCAGAGCCGGACCCGCCAGATCCAGAACCGCCGCTACCGCCAGATCCACCGCCGTTGCCACCGCCGGAGCCGCCATTGCCACCGCCAGAGCCGCCATTGCCACCGTCGGAGCCGCCGTTGCCACCGCCAGAGCCGCCGGATCCATCATCCATGCTGGCACGATCAATGACAATGACATAATCCGAAGCATGTGTAAATGTCAGTTCTGCGGTACCATTCCCGTCTATCTGGTCATCGGTGACAAATTCAAGCCTGCGGGCTCCTTCATTATAATAGAAGAGGTTTGCATATAATCCCGCGTTAGCCGAATCCATATTGATCCGAAGTACCGCGCTGTAGCCGAACTCACCGCTGTGAGCAAGACTGAGCTGTTTCGTCTGACGGTTTCCCGCCGTATTATTTATAATATTCTGCGGGATATTTGAATTTCCAACCTGTACGGACAGATTCACATCGTTTGCATGGTCTGCGGTAACATCCTTACCGTTTACCAACCAGACAATCCCATTTCCCATATCAAAAGAAATCGTTACATTCTTTCCTTTTATGCTGTCAAGTACATATCCGGGTACAGTGGACGCACGGTTCATATTTACTTGAACCTGCGCTCCGTCAGAAGCAGCTTCAGCCTTTTCCTTAATAGCGTCCCAGCCCTTCGTGCCGGTTTCGTTCTCGATAAATGGAATATCCGTATCTGGCGCGGGCTGCTCCGGCGGTGTTGGCTGTTCAGGGACGTAATTATAATGTATCGTTGCCTTTGACACTGTTTCTGCCGTATCGCCTATTTTACGGATGCTGTTCCATTGCGCTTCGGTGCCGGTAAAGTAGATATCGGCCAGGGGGCAAGCTGAGAATGCAGCTGTCCCTATTGATGTGATACTGTCTGGAATTACGACTGTGGTCAGCCTGGAACAAGAAGCAAATGCTGATTCTTCAATAATTTCCGCACCCTGTGGAATTTCTACTCTGGAAAGCAGAAGGCAGTTCTGAAACATTCCTTTACTAATACGGTCTATACTTTGGGGCAGTTTTACATCCATTAGCTCGTAGCATTGTGTAAACAGATCATCGCCCAGCTTCACCTGTTTACTGCCGGCAGCAAACGTTGCGCTTGTCAATTTCTGACATTGGAAAAATGCTGCGGCGCCCACCTCCCCAATACTGGCAGGCAAGGTAATAGAGGTAAGTCCCGCACAACTCCGGAAGGCATTTTGCTCTATGGTTTCGACTCCTTCGGAAACCGTCACGGAGCTAAGGTTTGGGCATGCGCGGAAAGCGCTGTCACCGATGGTTTTCACGCCGGAAGGAATGGTGACGGAAATAATCGAAGATTCTCGAAAAGCGCTGTTGCCAATCCTTGTCACACTGGCGGGAATCTCTACGCTAAGAACCCCGCAGTTCCAAAATGCACAGGCACCGATACTGGTAACACCATTCCCGATAACGACCTTCCGGATTTGACTGCTGTTAGAGCCCCAAGGCTGATCTGCGGCACTGCTGTAATCCGGCATAGCTCCGCTGCCGGAGATGGTCAGTGTGCCCGCTTCTATCAGAGACCAGGTAAGTCTTCCATCAAGAGTTCCGTTTGCAACTTCTTTGTTGGCATCGGGATCCTCTGGTGAAACATAGCCCTCCGGATAGCGGGTGATATAATGGCTGGTATTGCTCATTACCTCTTCTTTAGATATTGCCCGCCCCCAATGGACTTTACCTTTGTGGTCTCCTGTAGAGATGTTTCCTTCGGCAACAACTACACCTACATCACTCACTTCGAGTACGATCACTGTATGGGCATCATTATTTACCCGCAGGATATCTCCTACTTTAATATCCTCATATGAAAACCCACCCGCTGCGTACATTCTGGCAGGCAGGCTGCCGAATGCCGCGTCGCTGAGTATAAATGCAAAGGCTACACAGCCTACGGCGGAGACATTCTTCCCATCAAGCGGTCCTCCCTTCCAATGATAATAGCCCTTTGAATCCGAATAAGGTTCATCGTTGGTCCAGGGAGCTCCTTCCTTATAGGCTTCCTGTTCTTTTAATGCAATCATGGCACTATGGACTCCCGTTGGGGTAAGACTTGTATCCTCACGGACATCCAGCCCATATGTGGATCCTTCCGCAGAAGCAGCCTCTTGCTGCAAAGGGATGTCCTGCTGCATAGTGTATTCATCCTCTGCATATGCCGCTAACGGGGAAGAAATGAATAAACACAGCGCTAAAGCCGCTGAAAAAATTCGTTGTTTCAAATGTGTTGCCTCCTCAATTTCTGTATTGGGAAAAATCCGATTTGCGATATGCCGCAGTCCACTCAATAACCAGGGAACCGCAGTAGCTACGATATTCCACTTATAAATATATCGTCAATGTTCTGGCTTGTCATTAGACTTCGGAAGCAAAAAAGAGTTTAAAAGAGTTAAACTACTATTCACGGTGCAAGCCGGTAGTTGATCAAATACTCATGAGGGGACATCTGTAGAACCTTTTTAAAATCCTACTCCGCCCTCTTATGATATTTCCAAAAATCAATTGTCTCCTGCAGATCCGCTTCGTCCTCGAACAGCTCCAGCTCCTTTGCCGTCTCAATCGCAAAATCCACATAAGCATTTGCCCGGGCGGTGATCACACGTCCGTCATTGACAAGATCCCGATCGGCGGACAGCGTGGATTTCAAACCGTCCAATATCCCCGCATGATTCAGCAGATCCACGCCGGCGCAGATGCCGCCGATCAGGACCCGGCGGCTTTTCAGCTCCCGCAGATATGCACGGACCTCCTCCGTATTGATTGCGGAAATATCCCCGCCCGGGACGATGAAGCTGCGGATCTGCTGAGGATCCACATCTTTCAAGGCCATGTCCGCATTGACTGAATAGCCTTCTGTTGCCTGGATTGGCTGTCCGTCAAGGGAACAATAGACGATTTCGCATCCTGTCAGGCTCATAAAATAATTCAGGATCACGATTTCAAAAAAACAGCTTGTATCATATAGTAAAAAAACATCCTTCATTGGGGTACCTCCATAGTGTTCAGTTTTTGTCGGAGCTGTTCAGGAACGCTATCCCCTTCCTTCGGGCGGCACTCGGAATACCGGCGATTTCCCGGTCTCCGCCTTTTCATTGGAACCGGGGAAAAGCTCTCTCAGGGTACAGACACCGGACGGAAGGTTAATGTATTTTCCCTGGACTGCCCGGCTGACAGTGGAAGGATGCAGTTCAAGCTCCTCTGCGGCCTGCCGCATGGTAAGCCGGATCCGCTGCCCGTGCCTGAGGGCAAAGCACTCCTGGCGGGAAAGGGCAAATCCGGCGACGCGGACCCTGCAATCTGAATATAGGTAGAGTTTAAATGGATCCTCCCTATTTAGTCAAGTGCTTTTTCCTTATTTTTCAAGGATTTTTTGCTCCATATCTCAGATGAATGAGCCAAAGGAATGGACATTTCTCTGTATCTGGTACGAAAATAGCTGGTTTTGGGTATACGAAGTAAAACGTCTTCTTTTTCGTTCTACATGGCCTTATGTATACCCCTCCATCTACGGCAGCGAACCTCCCGTGTCTACCAAGATCATCTGTATTCATACAGTGTCCGAACTTCCTTCGTCCCGCCTGTCTATAACCAGGGTGTCAGCCTAGTACAGCATTGCGTAATTAACGGTGAATTCTGCGCCTGCTATTTCTGCCAGTTCTGCGTTGTCGTCAATCAACGATGCCACCGCATCGCCTCTTTCCTCCGCCTTGTCCTGACAAAAATATCAGGCACATTATTCACCATTATATACGCAATGCTGTACTAGCTCCTTTACAGGGTCTTGCCCTATAGAAAATATTCCTGCCGACTACTGGCTCATTCTTTGTTTTCAGTCTTACTGACTTCATAGATATGCGTCCCAAGCCGGCACCTTATGTTGGACGTTTCCCCGGACCTTTCTCCACATACCCTTCAGCTTTCCTGATTCCCTTTCCGGCTGTCAAAACGTCCAATATCACCCACCTCTGCAATAAAAGATTTTGAGCGTGCGGTGCCGCCCGGGGAAGCAGGCTGGAAAACTACCTGTCCGGACAGGATGCCGGAAGCGAGGCGGCCCGGGAGCTGCTGGAAAGTGTACGGCGGATCATGGAAGCGCTGGATGGAACGGCTGACAGCAAAGAGCCGTTTGAGCGTCTGCGGGAGATTGAAGAAGGGCGGATCGGAGTTCGTTAGAGAAAAGGCGTCATATAAACCGGCAGATACAGAGTCCGCTCCTCTTCCCTCAGATCCCCCGTATGCGGTACATAAGGAATATGCAGATGCTCTCCATACTTCTCCTGGAATTTCTTAATGGAAGACAGAGTATAATTTTTCCCGGACTTGACCTCGATGGGGGAAATGTTATGGCGGCTGCTGATCTTGCTTTTTGCAGTCAGAAAATCAATCCTTCTGAAAAACCAGATGACCCGTCAGATGAAACCGGGCAGCAACCGCCCAAGGATCCATCCCAGAACCAGACACAAAAACCGGATCAAAAGCCTTCTCAGAGTCAGGGAAATTCGTTACAGGTCACATCTTGACCAAGCGTGACATGTAACCAGTAAAAATAATAAAATTTGCCCATTCCCCCAATACTTGAAAAGTAAACATTCTTTTAGTATAATGAAGCTACAGTAAAGATTTAGAGAGAGCGGAAGAACGGTGGGGGAATGGGAGGTGGAGGAGATACGATGGATAGAAAAGAGACAGACGTATACAGCAAATTGGGAGAGGTACAAACTAATTCTGCTGAGTTAAACCTGAATTATGTTCCGGAAGGAACGAATGAATCGGGAAAGGAAACAGGAATACAATGACTTGGGTATGACGGTTCGTGAAAAATTACTTTTAATGCTGGAGGCGCAAGCCAGCTGGACGAAGAACATTATCATCAGGATTTTTCTTTATCTTGCGCATACATGGAATGAGTATATTGAGAGCACCAAACAAAACCGGTATGGGAGTAAGAAACTGTCTATTCCCAGGCCGGAACTCTACGTCATATATGTGGGTGACCGGAAAACCAGGCCGGAATGGATTCGGCTTTCGGAGGAATTTTTCGAAGGAAATAAGGAGTTTCTTGAAGTAAACGTAAAGGTGCTTTATGGAGAAGGAAAAGGAGATATCATTAGCCAGTATGTAGATTTTACGAAGGTATATAATGAGCAGGTAAAACTGCATGGTAAAACCAGGGAGGCCGTTCTGGAAACAATAAGGATATGTAAGGACAGAAATGTGCTGAGTGAGTATTTATCCGGGCGTGAGAAGGAGGTTATTAATATCATGATGGGTTTATTTGACCAGGAAAAGGCGGTAGAGCAGTTCGGGAATGAAAAGAAGGAAGAGGGCCGTACAGAGGGCCGCGCAGAAGGTCGTGCAGAGGGTCGTATAGAAGGTCATGCTGAAGGAAAACTCGAAGGAAAAAAAGAGGCTGCTATCAACATGAATGCAGAGGGGCTGCCAGAAGGTATGATTGCAAAAGTCCTGGATGTAGGTTTGAGCATAGTTCAGGAATGGATTTCTGGGACAGCTGTGGTAAGATAAATACAATAGCCGCAGGATTTTTGAAAGAGGGCAGGAAGTGGAGTCTGTTATATAAAGCAGGCTCTATTTTTCTATTGATTTTTTAGATTTCCTATGCAGTAAGAAATACTCAATATTAGGGAAAAATAATCAGTTCTTTTGCCAGTGAAAAATTGTTTTGGGGATTTTACAATAAGGTTAAAACATCGAATCATAAAGAATTGGTCATCATTCTTGGGAATGGGAGAAAGCAGAATACGGTGAAAAATACGTTGCTAAATGCGGAATATGCAGGGAAAGACAGATACATTTCTTGAAAAATGGATGCTAAAACTGTTTATGAGAATTAACATACTAAACTGTTTAAAAAGGACATATTAAATATATGGGAAATATGGCATTTGCGGAAGATATGTAAAAGTTTTCGATTTGGAATTTCAGATAGAATACTTGACAAGTAATTTCTAAATCGGTATGATAATTACGATATATAATTTTGGCTTCAAATTTGGTTGAAGACATTGATTTTTTATTCTGGCGGTTTGGCCAGAAGAGAAACTTTGGCAGGATAACTGCGTTTTTTAATACGGAAAAAGAATGGCATTGATTATTTTTAGAGAAATAGTCAGTGCCTTTTTTTGCGTGAAAACTGGATTTTTGTCAGAAAGGAGGATATGAAAGAACAAGAAAATATTCAAAAGGGAGGAGGATTTTTAATATCGAATTATTAAGTGAAGAAATGAAAAGAGAATTTTGCTTTTGCAAGGAGAAACTGGTAAGAACAAAGGAATGGCTTAAAGGAGATATTATGGCAAAGATAGATCGATACAGCGGAATCAAAGTAGGGACAGGTTATCTGATGGGAAGCGAAATTTATGGAAAAACAGAAATACTGGACGAAATAGTTCAGCAGGAAGCAGAGCGTATGCTACAGATGTTTGATGTTGATATCACAATCCGTTTTAATTTTGATGCGGAAAGCGGAGGTGCATATGTGAAAGATGAAGAATGGAAAAAATATTATAATAAGGATTTGATTAAAATAGGGACATGCCTGCACAGGGCGTTTCTAAAACCGGATATAGAACCTTTTTTTGGAGATACGGAATTCCGTGATTTCGATAATCTTGATAAAGCATCAGCTACGAGGAGGAAGATGTATGGAAAATAAAAAGCGTAGTATCTGGCGGTATGGATTGGTAAAGATGCCTTTGGAAGTTGGCAGTCCGGCATGGTATTGCAGGGATGGATTTTGGAGGAAAACAGAGGTTGTAGAGAAATCACCAAATTGATCATTCATGGTTTTTGGAGAAAAAGGGTAAACGTTTTCTTGCTCTTCTTGGTAAAAATCCCTGTTTTTTATTGTAAACGCTCAGAATATATGGTAAAAATTACTTAAATATCTGATATATATCCGATGAAAGCAAATATAACAGGAAAGTGTTTTATTAAAAAGGAGGAAGAAATCAATGAAAAAGAGAATCGCAATGCTGCTTTGCGCGGCGATGGCCGCATCGTTATTTACCGGATGCAGTTCAGGCGGGAACGGGGCGGAGCCCAAGGAAGATGCTGCTGAAAACGAAGGAAGTGAGGAGCAGACCGCAGAGGCAGAGGAGATCAGCATCTGGCACGACGGCGACGAGGCAATCATGGATGTCATTGAAAGCCAGGTGAATGAGAAGCTCGGCGGGGATGGCATTACAGTGAAGTTTGAGAAGAAAAGCGGCCTGACTGACCAGATCAAGCTCTATGGCAATGATGGGGAGAACGGCCCGGATATGTATATGTATGCACATGATTCCCTGGGTACTTTTGTAGAGATGGGAGTGCTCTCGCCCCTGTCGGACATTGTCGGAGAAGAGGTCTATGCCGACATGCTGCCCATGACACAGGAGGCCGGATTATACAAAGGGGAGCAGTATCTTCTTCCGGTGTATTTTGAAACACTGCTCTTTATGTATAATAAGGATCTGTGGGAAGGGGAGGTTCCGTCCACAACAGAAGACCTGTATACATATATGGAAGCGCATACGGATACGGCGGCAGGCACATATGCCTTGGTAAACCAGCATTCCACAGCCTATAATGTATCCCCGTTCATCCATGGATTCGGAGGATATATCATTGATGAGGATGCTGCCCCGGGGCTGGCGGATGAAAAAACAAAAGAAGCCATTGAGTACAATAAAAAATTTGCCGCACTGCAGGCTGACGGCGATTATAATACAGTAACAACACTGTTTAATGAAGGAAAAGCGGCGGCGATCATCGGCGGGCCATGGCTGGTACCTGGGATCAAAGATGCCGGGATCGATCTGGGGATTCAGTCACTGTCAGACTTTACTCTGCCGGGCGGGGAGAGCCTTGCGCCATATTCAGGGATCCAGGGGATCGGGGTCATGAAGCATGCGGCTGAGGAGAAAAAGGACGCGGCTGCAAAGGTGCTTGCCGCATTGGCAGCCCCGGAGGTCGGCATTGCGCTTGCGGAAAAAGCAAGCTGCGCGCCGGCAAACCAAAAGGCATACGATGAGGATTCTGTGAGCAGCGACGAAATGATCGCGGCAATGAAACGGACTGCAGAGACGGCCAAACCCATGCCGAATATTCCGGAGATGAGTGTAATGTGGGGACCGGCAGAATCCCTTCTGGCAGCGGTAAACAAATCCGGAGAGGATCTGGACGCAGCAGCGGAAAAATATCAGGCAGAAGCAGAGACTGCGATCGCGGATATGCAGTAACAATAGAAAGCACTCATAGATGCAGAGGACATTACGGCTTGCATCTGGTACAGCATTGCATAATCAACGGTGAATACGGCGCCTGCTATTTTGCAATGCTGTATGAATACAGGCTGTACTGTTTTTTTACTCTATAGGGTGCGCCCAGCTAAGGGCTTGGAATTCGGTGGGTGAAAGTCCTACGGTGTAAGGTACAAGCTATACCGCACCAAGCGAGTCTTGGGTAGACAG
>NZ_JBQIKP010000053.1:0-29804 GCF_056796775.1 Schaedlerella sp. | reverse complement strand
TATTCCAGTGCGTAGGAAGGGTATCCCCGACTTCCGTTTCTCGAACAACAGTTCAACCATACAAGTGGAAAATTTTTAGTGTCTATTGCTCGACTTTCAGGATAATACACTATATCTGCAAAATCCCTCTGTCAGGAGTGGAGAAAATCCAATCCGGACTTCTTCTTTCAGAGAGCTTCAGACGTTGGATAGAAAGTTACTTTTGCAAAGGAACGTAAAGTCTGAGCTATCAATCAATATTTACATAAAGAATCACAAGATATCGTTCCCAACCTCCCTTGCCAGACTACTGCTTTTTATGCTGACATCATATCAAACGGGGCCAGGTGTTTCATCGTTCCTGCTTTTATTTAGACGAATGGATGTTTTATCCTATGTGCGAAGAAAAAGTTTCCTGGCCTTTTATTGAAACGTTGCAATAGCCCCAAATAATGCAAGATTTTATTCAAAATTTTTTAAGCGTCAGAGCTGCTTCGCTTCCTTCCTCCTGCCCGCAGCCATCAGTCCCCCGCCGATCCCAAAGGGCAGCACCCAGGTCGCGAACCGGAAGAGCAGGATCACGGGCAATGCCCTGCCTGAATCCGTAAAACGTGAAAAAAACAGCACAAAGACAAACTCCAGCGCCCCCGCCCCGGAGGGTGCCGGGATGATCCCGGAAAGCATATACGCAACTGCCATGAGCAGGATCGACTCTGCAAATGAAATCCCGATCTTTCCAAAAAGAAGGCTTGCAGGAATGGAATAAAAGAGCAGCATTTTCACGATCTGCAGCGCCAGGGCGCAAAGGCTCCGCCGCTTCTGTTTCAAAAAATCCTTTCCGGACTGGTTCAGCAGCCGGATCTGTTCCTTCCATTTTGAGAAGCGTTTTTCCCAGGACGGCAGCTTCCGCGTCAGCATTTCCAAAAGCCGCTCCGCCCAGGAAGCGATCCTGTCAGAAAGCGCCAGTGCTGTAAATACAAGGATCACCCCGGCTGTCACCCCGCAGCCTGCTGCCATAAACAGCGCATATTCCCGACAGACCGCCCTGGTATCTCCTTCTCTCCACAGCACCGCAAATCCAAACGTCCCAAGCAGCATGACGGCAGTCCTTTTCAGCATATACTGGATCATGGTCAGCACTGCGGCACTTCCGGCCTCCATCCCGTTTTTATGGAGGTAGTGGATCTCCGCAAATCCCGAACCGTTTCCCAACGTGATCATACGGTAAAATTCACATAAAAATGTGATCCTGATCCCTTGTCTGATCGAGAGAGAACCTGCCTGCCCTTCCTTTTGCCCGGCATTCTCATCCAGCGCCTCTGCCCGGACCGGATCCTGTACAGTGCGTGCCTGAGACTGCGGGCGCAATGGCGAATCCCGCTCACAAAAACCGGAGGGGATGACCGCCCCCGCCATACAGGCTATGGTCATCCCCTCCACAAAATACGCTGCCATGGACAGCATAGCGCTCATCAGAACCGCGGCCGGTTCGGCCTGCCGGATCCCCTGGAAGATCTCGGCCAGGGAATCCCGGTAGAAAAACGCTGCCGCCAGAAGCAGACAAAATATCAATATTTTACTGACCCGCTGCCATTTGACAGGTTTCATATTTTTCCTTCTCATGGTTTTCCTTCTTTCCCCTGCGGCTCTTTCCTGCTCCTGCCTTTCCGGCGCAGCCGATCTGAGATACGGTTTTCGAGGACCGGCAATTTTCATGCTGCTGATCCGTTTGTGATCTGCCCTCTTTCCACATCCGATCCGTGCATGATCCGCCTTCTCTCCACAGCCGATCCGCGCGTGATCTGCCCTCTCCCCACAGCCGGTCCGCGGCCGGCGCCCATCCTGCCGCATATTCATGACATTTTGCACAGAGATGCTCCGCGCTCTCCGGAGACTGCAGATCCGTCGAGCGGGCCCCGGTCTCCTTCACGATCCGTTCCAGGATCTCCGGATTTTCCAGCATCGGACAGGGACGCAGAGGATTGTCGTTGAAGGGCTGGTTTTCTCTGTAAGCCATGAACAACGGCTGCTTTAAGATCTCCAGCAGCGTATGGGTCCGGATATTCGCGTCCGAATAGTGGATGAATACGCATGGCTCCGCGTCCCCATTTGCATTGATGTGAAAATAATTCCGTCCCCCCGCGATGCAGCCGCCTACAAACTCCCCGTCGTTCTGGAAATCCATGGTAAACAGGCCTTTTCCGGTTGTCATGTTCCGGATCTCCCTGACCCGCGCCATCATCCGCACCCGCTGCTCCACAGTGGGAAGCAGCTCCACGGCGGCCTCATTTCCCACCGGCATATAATGGAAATACAGCGCATAGCGGCAGCCCTTTTCTACAAGCAGGTCCACAAATTCATTACTGGTCACAGCCTCTATGTTCCTGGAGGTATAGCAGATGGATGTCCCGAAGAGCAGGCCGTTCTCCTTGAGCAGCTCCATGGCATGCATGACCTTTCCGTAGACACCGTTCCCCCGGCGCAGGTCATTGACCGCTTCAAAGCCCTCCAGACTGATGGCCAGATACAGATTTCCGGCACGTTTCATCTCCTGACAGAACGCCGTATCCACCAGCGTTCCGTTTGTATAGGCCAGAAACGCGCAGTCATTGTGCTTTTCACAGAGCCGGATGAGATCCGCCTTCCGTACCAGAGGCTCTCCGCCTGTAAACATATAGAAATAGATTCCCAGCTCCTTACCCTGTCTGATCACGTCATCCATTTCCTCGAAGGAAAGGTTCAGCCGGTTTCCGTATTCCGCCGCCCAGCATCCGGTACAGTGCAGGTTGCAGGCGCTGGTCGGGTCCATCAAGATCAGCCAGGGGATATTGCACTGATGGATCCCCCGCATCTTTCGGATCGTCCTTGTCCCGTGAAAAAATGCTTCAAAGCCCAGGTTGAGCGCCGTCGTCCTGAGCACATGGGGATCCGTTTCCGCAAGGATCCGCCGTACATACCGGTTCAGTGTCCCTTCCCTGTCACAGATCCTCTCCCTGGCCCGTTCATAGTCAAACTCCAGCTTCGCGCCGCTCATATATTTCTGCATCAGGTCCAGAAGCCGCTTGGCATCCTGCTCCCAGTCCTTGTCCCTGTGTTGAAGCGCAATGTCGATCGCTTTACCAAATGCAGCCCTTCCTGCCTTGTGTGTCATTTCACTCATTAGTATATCCCTCCTGTAAAATAAATTCCTGCCTGATTCATTAAATTTTTGTACCTGTTCTTTCCATCCACTATAATTAATTTTTGCCCAATAAAAAATAGACACTTTCCCTTTGATGTCTGAAAATCAGACAATCCCGTGAAAATGTCTATCTAAAGCTTTTCCACCTGTACAGGTGGAAGCTTTTTTAATCCTGCTCTCCGGCGCTTCTGCGGATCACTTCCTCCAGCATTCCTTTTTTTAATTCGCACAGCCTGTAAAAATCCGCCTGGATGTCCTCCTTCATTCCTCCGTTCAGCCAGTCCAGCACCGCCCCGAAGCATTCCCATTTGTAATTACGGACCAGTACCCGCTTATCTGCTTCTTTCAGCCGGTATTCCGCGAACGCGGTGCTGATATAGGTGTCCACCACATGCTCGCACACCCTCCACAGATACCGTTCAAACAGATCCCTGTTCGCCGAGTAAAGGTGCATGGCAGCGCGCCGATTTTCCAGCGCAAAAGAAACCGCAAGATCAAGGCATTCTTCGATGGAGTCCACCGAAGGATGCTGCCGCACCATGGCCTCCGCTTCCTCCAGGATGATCTCCTCCACCATGGAAGGCAGATCCTGATAATGATAATAAAAAGAATTCCGGTTGATCCCGCAGTCCTCCACGATATCCTTGACCGTGATCTGGCTCACGGGCCGCTCATTCAGAAGCCTGATAAAAGAATTTCTTATGGCCCTTTTGGTAAACCCCGGCAAATCCAATCCCTCCCCCGCGTCCGTCAAATGGTGCTGCTTTATTGACCAGATGCCTTGCGGCAAAGCGCAAAGCACCGTGAACAGTAACGTCAAATACGCTTCACTCTGGTATCAGTATAGCGGTTTTCGGCCTGGGAGTCAATATGAACAGAAACCTAAAACTTGACGGCCGACATTCCTTTGCCTTATAATCAATAATGGATGCAAAGGAGGCCGATATGGAACAAAGAGAAGTGAAATTAGAACCTGTCGAAAAGGATTCCCTCTATCTGAAGATTTCCGATTCGATTTACAATTATATCCGAATGAACAATCTGCAGCCCGGGGACAAGCTCCCCTCCGAACGCGACATGGCAGCCATGCTGCAGACCAGCCGCAACTCGGTCCGGGAAGCATTGCGCATTCTGGAGGACCGCGGACTGATCTACGTCAAAACAGGGAGCGGCGTTTATATCAACACCCCTGACAGCGGAAAAAGCGTTCTGTCTGTCCGGCTGACGGATTTTACGCCTGGGGAATTGCAGGAGCTGCAGGATACCCTGGAACACAAGACCATTGTAAACGCAATCGTCCGCGGTACACCCGAGCAGAAACAGGAACTCCTCTCCCTTGCAATGGACATGCAGGAGGAATATCGGAAAAATATTTACAGCCATACACTGGACCACAGCTTTCACCATAAGCTCTATGAGATGGCCGGGAACTCTGTGATCCATCAGCTCATTGATAAGATCCGTGACGACCGGTTTATCCGGAGAGAAAGCGCCGCCAGCGAAAATGATTCGGTCTGGCTTTTTACGGTTCCGGAGCACCTGATGCTTGCCGAAGCCATCATACGCCAAGATACGGACTCTGCCCTTCGGGCAGTGGATGTAATCAACAATTACGGATTTTCTCTGATCTCTGAGGATACCGGGGAAGCCTGACGCTACAATTCACGGCCTGACCGGCCGCGAATTGTAACGCGTATGGCCCATGATAAAGCGTTCTTCGAAGCCGCAAAAGCAGGATTGCTGTTCGCCGCGGATCACACATTGACCCGATAGTGACCCGCGGCGGCTGTTGTCACGGTGCCGGATACCCGGCCCGCATGTAAAACAGCCGAAAAACAGCTTCCTTACGATTCCAGCTCATTTCCCGTAAGCTCCACATAATCCTCGTAATTGTCTCCGCCTTTCTGAATTTTCGCGATCCCGAAGCCCGTAAATCCCCAGATGATCGCAAAGATCACACCCGTGTAGCACAGGCATGCCCATGGCGCGTACTGTGCCGTAGGCACTCCCAGGGTAGAGGTCATATACACTCCGGCCAGCGACCAGGGTACCAGCGGCTCCACCACCGTGATGCTGTCCTCCAGCGTACGGGACAGGTTTTTAGTCTGCAGTCCCCGCTTAATGTATTCATCCTTGAACAGACCGCCGATCATCAGGAAGGTAACCGAAGCCTCTCCAATGACCGTGATGATGATCACGCCGAGAGCGGCCGTAACGGTGATCAGCTGTCCGGTGCTGTGGATGTGCTTCATGATCTGAGAAAGGATCACATCCAGACAGCCCGCGATCGTCAGCGCCCCGATAAACCCAAAGGCACAGAACGCCATCAGCGCCGTATTCATCATGGAAGACATACCGCCGCGCTGCAAGAGGTTCGGAACCTCTTTCACGATATTTTCCAGATCCACAGTCGGATTCACGAACATCTCCATCTTGAATCCGCCCACCATGCTGGCCGCACAGGTTTCAAAAGAAAATCCCTGAACAAACATGGCGATCAGGACTGCAACCGCGGAAGAGATGAACATAACCGGAATCGTGGGCTTCTTTTTTAAGGAACCGTAAATGACGATTACCGGCGGCACCAGAAGAAGCAGCCCCACAGGCATGCTCAGATTGAACAGCTGTGACAGCGTTTTGATAATCTCATCCACCTGCCCGATCGTACCGCTGCTGGCAAAGGAAATCCCGGCAATGATATAAACTGCGCAGCTTACAATAAATCCAGGCACCGTGGTATAGAACATATGCCCGATGTGCTTGTACAGGTTTGTGTTTGTGGCGATGGCGGACATGTTGGTGCTGTCGGAAAGTGGCGACATCTTGTCCCCGAAATAAGCGCCTGCCACGATCGCGCCGGCTACGGCCGGAAGGGGAGCGCCCATTCCCGCCGCCACGCTCATCAAAGCTGCTCCCACCGTTCCTGCCGCGCCCCAGGATGTCCCTGTGCTGACAGACAGGATCACGGTTACGAGAAAGGAGGTCACGATGATAAACCTTGGATTGATGATCTGCAGACCAATATAAACCAGAAACGGAATGGTACCGCTCACGATCCATGCGCCGATCATCAGTCCGACCGTGATCAGGATCATGATCGCCGGAAATGCTTTTGCCAGTTTATCAACGATCTCATTTTCCACATCCTTCCAGGTATGCCCCAGATACATGCAGAGTACGATTGTAAATGCCGCGCAGAGCAGCAAAAGTACCTTGATATCTACTTTAAAAATAATCAGCCCTGAAAACAGTACCACAAACATAAAAATCAACGGCAGGACTGCCAGCCCCAGACTCGGCGTTTTGATTGTCTTTTCGATTTTATTCTCTTCCATAATCCACCTCCATCATACCTTTTCCAATGCCTGCTTTAAGTCTTCGATCAGATTTTGAGCGCCCTCCAGGCCGCAGTGAAGCCTTACAATGCTCCGGTTGACTCCCAGGAAGTCCTGCTGCTCCTGGGTCCAGTTGTAAGTATACGCAATCGCAAGACTCTCGAATCCGCCCCAGGAACAGCCCCGCTCAAATATGTTCAGGGCGTCCACAAATCTGGCCGTCGCTTTCTCATCCCCGTCAATCTCCAGGCTCATCAGCCCGCACTCGCCCTTCTGCTGCTTTCTCGCAAGCTCATATTGGGGATGGGATTTCAGCCCCGTGTAATACACTTTTTTCACCTTCGGATGCTTTTCCAGATACTCCGCAACCTGCATCCCGGTTTCATAATGTCTCCTGATCCTCACATCCAATGTACGCAGGCCGCGAATTGCAAGCCATCCCTCCATCGGCCCCAGGATGCTCCCGAACCGGTCCCTCTGGATCATCAGCCCTCTCATCAGCTCCTCGTCCCTGGAGATCAGTACCCCTCCGGACAGGTCGCTGTGCCCGCCGATGTATTTCGTCATGGTATGCATGACAATGTCGATTCCCATATCCAGCGGTTTCTGGAATACCGGCGTGGAATATGTATTGTCAATATACGTCTTGATCCCGTGCTCCTTCGCCAGTTTTGCGACCCCCTCCAGGTCAATGACGGAAAACAGCAGGGTAGACGGGCTCTCCAAAATGATCAGATCCGTCTCCGGGCGGATTGCCTCTTCGAAATCCTCCAGCCTTGTCCCACGGACATAGGACACCGAC
The DNA here is from genome assembly GCF_056796775.1 of Schaedlerella sp. Lineage (NCBI taxonomy): Bacteria > Bacillati > Bacillota > Clostridia > Lachnospirales > Lachnospiraceae > Schaedlerella > Schaedlerella sp. The sequence goes on along the minus strand of NZ_JBQIKP010000053.1, from coordinate 22,507 downwards.
ACATTCATCTTTTCGATCAGGAAATCATCCAGCAGATGCTGCACCGGACCATAGCTTTCTTTCAGGCAGATGATATGGCTTCCCATCTTGCAGACTGCCATGATCGCCGCCGTACAGGCAGCCATCCCCGCGGAAAATGCAACCGCCCTGACGCCGTGCTCCAGCGCCGCCAGCTTCTTCTCCAGAATCGCAACCGTAGGATTCGATGCACGCCCATAGTAATATTCATCCTGAAAAATATCCACGGAAAAATATTCATCCACAGTGTCAAATACATGAAGTGAGTTCATAAAAATCGGCGGTGTCACAGACTTCATGTACTTGGACGGCTCCTCCCCCAGATGCGTCATGGCAAGCAGATCTTGATTTTCAGTTTCGGACATAATCCATTCCTCCTTTTCTTTTTGATAGGCTCTCGGAATCATGGCTGCCTGTCTCTTACCGCAGATCAAACAGCGAATACAGGATACCGTCAGACAGTCACTTTTCATACCTTTTAGAGCTTATATTGGTTCTGAGGTTCAGTGGTAGAACCAATTTAGCTTCATTATAATTTCGATGTAAAATCTTGTCAATATATTGTTCCTAAGTTCCATTTTTTTGGTGAATCCACACAAAACAGGGAGCTCATTTTTATGACATTTTCACAGTCATACGTCAACCTATGGAGTCAACATATACCATTCCCACTAATCCATATAACTTGTACTAAAATAACGCAAATATGATAAGCAACCTCTCTATTCCAACAGTTGCTGAACTATTAGAATTACCCGCTTTTGAAGGACATACGCTTCTTGCCGGCTGTAAGGGGCTTGATTTGCGTGTTTTGGGGATCAATCTGAGTGACACTCCTGATTACTATCCATTCATACGATCAAGGACACCGGAGGGCATATTGTCTTATTAAGCGCTCCTGGTGAAAACAGGAATCTTTCAGATTTAAACAGGCTGTGCGCCTTATTTTCCAGTAACGTAGCCAATCAAATTCCGCATTCTGTAATCGGATCCGTGTTCTTGATCACAGCCGCAACGATCATGTTCTCTGGTATCGATACGATCGTATCCGATGAACGTACTTTAAAAAATACCGTAATTGCCGGATCTACTCTGTCGATCGCAGTCATGCTTCCTTATCACTGCGCTTCTACATTTTCTGCTACTTATTAAAAAAGCAAATATAAACGGAACCGGAACCATTGCCGATATTTTGATTGACGAAAATGGGAAATATAAGGAAATTTTTGAAAACATAACCGCTTCTGACGGAACGAAAGTCATCGAAGCCAACAGTATGATGGCATGCCCCACCTTTGTCAATACTCATATGCATTTTGACAAAGCATATACGTCAGAGCTTTGGCAAAAAGAACTGGATCTCCAGTACGGAAGAGACTCTGGAGGACGAACCGCATACCCGTGGTGTCACACGGATCCGTGAAATGGTTGACATGGGGATCAATGTGATAACGGCACAGGATACCATTTGCGACGGCTTTCATCTATACGGAACCGGTGATCCATTGGATTATGGTCTGGTGGGATGCTACTGCGCACAGTACAACACACCGGAAACTGCACGCATTATGTGGGATATGCTTACTTCCGGATCTGCCCGCGCATTTGATCCGGATGCAAAATACGGCATTCAAATCGGAAATGATGCAGATTTAAATATTGTTGACGCTCCAAGCGTACATGGGGCAATCCGCATCCGTGCCTCCCACCCCTATATTCTCCGCAGAGGAAAAGTCATTGCCGGTTTCGAGCGTAAAGCGGCAATGCTGTAAATCGACATACTGAATCATCTTCTGAAGCGTTAAAAAAGTGTAAAGTCTTTAATCGTTCAATAAAGACTTTACACTTTCGTTTTATTTTTCGCCTGGTTCCGTGACTTCTAAAAGGATAGAATCAAATTCATTTTCAAGTTCATCTCTTTTTTCTTGCGGTACAAGTTTTAATAGTTTTCTTACAAAAACAGTTAATCTATTGATATATCGTAATTGTTTGTCGGTCATTTAATTGCCTCCCTTCTATTAAATATCATCTATGAGATACTCTCATTGTACCAAAATAAGATATGAGTGTAAAGCCTTTATTCAATTGCTAAAGCACACTTAGCAACATACGTGTTACTGTTCACACCCTTTGGGTGCTCCAGTAACAGTATCCAGCCTATTTTAAGTCGCCTTCGGCGAGAGGCTGGATATTATGGCAAATGTTACTTTATCGGCCGGACGCCGTGCAGCAGGGTGCACGACGCCGTGTGAACAGTAACCCACAAGGGGCCTGTTCTTTTTTTGTGAGATTTCTATATAGAAATCTCCGGCCGAATCCTTTATACTGAATCCTGTCACTTATACAATCCCGCCAATCTGCCCGGCATCTACGCAGATATGCGCCGATTCTGTACAGAACAGCAGCAATCCCACATTTAATTACCAGAGGTATTTCCCATGAACAGCTTTATGTTGGCTCTTTCCGTTGTTCTCCCTCTTGTCGTATATATGACAGTCGGAGGGCTGATACGCAGATTCATTTTTTTGGCTTGCCATTGATGTATAGCTCCTTTCAAATTTTGATAGATTTTTCTATCTCCCATAGCATAAACGATTCCAATCTAAAAGCAAACTATTTGGCGCAAAAAAATACCTTGCTTCTCTTTTGTTCACTGGCCGGGTAATGAACTGTAACGTAAAAAAGGGCAGCCCATCGGCCGCCCTGCCATTTTCAGCATTTCAAGCAAAGAGAAATACGATCTCAAACTCTATCTTATTTCAATTCCCCGGACGCCACTTTCCTTGCGATCTCCGCCTCATTCGCTTTCGCCTTTTCCCTCGTCATTCCCACACACAGGAAGAGGACCGCTCCGAGTACAAACAACGCTGCCGGCGCAAAGTTGATCACCATATCCATCCTCGTCAGCACTTCCGCAGAGAGATTCTCCGCATTTGCCACATACCCCACCGCGCTCAGCGCCAGGATTCCGATAGAACCGCCGATGGCATTTCCAAGCTTGGTGGAGAAGGAAACGCAGGACGCGATCACGCCGTCGGAACGCACGCCTGTCCTCAGCCAGTTGTCGTCAATGATCTCCGCGCTCAGCGTAAAGCAGGAAATGGAGATCAGGTTAGTCACGCCATACAGGAACCCGGAAGGAACGATCATGCCCACCAGATTGTTCTCGCCGATGATGAAGAAGAATACACAGCACAGGGCCTGTAAGATACAGCCCGCCGCGCCTACATATTTTTTGCTGAACCGGTTCAGCAGAAACGGAGCATAAAAGTTCACCACCAGCATCCCCGCCGACATGGCCGTTGCGAACCCTGCGATGAGCACCGGATTGCCCATGATATAGATAAAATAGTACGCCATGATACCGATTCGACCAAACAGTCCCGTCAAAAATGTAAGCATGGCCAGCATCAAAAATACCGCGTTCCGGTCTTTAAACGTATATTTGAAAGAGTTTACCAGGTTTTTCATGGTATCTCCGACACTCTCCTTCTTTCCGCTGCTTCCCAGGATTTCTTTTGTGGATGCAAAACATACCCAGAAACAGGGGATACATACAACAGAGAATACCAGCGCCGCCATAAAATATCCCTTTTCAGAAGAAGCTGATCCGCCTCCGAAATACAGGATCATCGGCATGGTCACCGCGCTGATCACCATCTGGATCAGGCCGGAGCCGATTCCCTTATACGCATTCAGCGCCACACGCTCTTCGTTCAGAGCAGTCATACAGTTTGCCACGCACTGTGTGGAAATGTTCACCGCCGTATACGCCATCCCGCAGCCGATATATGTAAATCCGCACCAGATCGCCTTCCAGCTGTTTGGAACGTCCAGATTCAAAAACGTAAGACAGTTAAACAGTGCCAATATCGGCGCGCCCCACAGAATATATGGACGGAAACGTCCCCATTTGGTATGGGTATTCTCCGCGATAGCCCCGAACATCGGGTCATTGACCGCATCCCAGATCCGTGCGATCAGCATGATCGCCGAAATAGCCACCGGGGTCAGTCCGACCACGTCCGTGTAGAATACGGTCAGATAAGAGCTGATCAGTGTCCAGGAACACTGGGAGCCGATCTCACCAAAGCTGTATCCGATCTTCGTGAGAACCGAAAGCTTTTTGTTTGCGTCTTCGTTTGCCTGTACGGCTGCATTTGCGTTTTCACTCATTTCTCTTTTCCTCTCTTTTCTTTTCTTGATGTATTTATCTTATCAGCAAATGCGGTAATACGCTTATCCTGTAGCTTCCTGTTTTCTGTTTATAATGACCAAAATCCTACATATTTTTATTAATTCCCACATGGTATGTGCAAAAAATATAGTAGGATTTTGACCTCGTGTACTGACTGCGTTTTTCCGGCAGGCTTTTTTTCGGATCTTCCATCGGTAATGCCATATCCCCTACACCAGCAGCCGGATCCTGACAAATGCGATCTCATTGGGCTGCATCTGCACCTGGAGGCTTAAAACCCCTTCTCTGGATTGGCATTTCTGGATCGTGAGCTTGGGCTCGCAGACCCTGCGGAAATATTTGATATCATTCCTGGACAGTTCCTTTTCATAATCCATCTCCTGCCAGATATTCAGCACGCTCCCGTTCTGCTCATTGATCCGATACGTCTTCACCTGGTAAACCCCGTCCGTCACATCCGTCAGAGTCAGGCACAATTCCAGCCCGTTCCGATCCTCAAAATATTTCCAGAGATGTTCCTTCTCGATCTCGTCCTCCTTGGTAAAATAATAGTTATATCCCAGCTTCCGCTGGTTGTGGCAGATGATCCCGTAGGAATCATGCTGGTCGGTGGAGATCAGGTAATTCTCCCCTCTGCCGATATAATAAGGATAAAGCCGTTTCAAAAATTCAAAGGCGAATCCGGTGGGTTTGAGAATCCCGTCCTTCGACATCACCCCGGTGCCCCCGTGGAGCAGCCGGTTGGAATCATAATATTCCGAGATCCGGTCGCTCCCCAGGAAAAACGCCATATCCGCAACCTCGCCGTAAATATCCAGTATATTTTTGATCACATAGGCCCCCTTAAAGCAAGTGTCGTTGATAAAGCTGCGCGCGGAAGCCGTCAGGTTCCATTCCGTAATATAGAGCTTGACCTCCCGAAGCCCGGTCTGTTCGATCAGTCCCTTTTCATATAAAATACGGTGCTTCATACATTCATTGTCCGTACTGCGTTTCGCATACCGGTCCTTTTCAATTTCCCCGCGCTCATAGGAAAAATAGCAGATGGACAGAAAGTCCGGCTTCACGTCCTGGGCGCCCCAGCCCTCCAGAAACGCAACGCGCCAGCTTTCCCGGAAATCCAGCCTGAGTCCGCAGCCGCCCACCTCCATCTGATCGCTGTAATGCTTCACGATCCTGCTGGTTCTGCCGAACAGCTCGTAATATTCATTTACCGCATTCTCCTGTTCCCACCTGCTCTCATGAAACCACACCTCCATGCGCCAGTTGTCCAGCTCGCTTCTGCCGTAGCGGTGTACCAGATGCCGCATCAATGCATGCAGTACCCGTTCCCATTTTTCCGGCTCCGCATATCCTGTGTCTCCCTCTTCCTGAAACAGCGTCTGCACATTTCTCATAAATCTGACCGGCTTCATTCCCAGTTCGATATGCGGTTTGAGCCCATACTGCAGCAGAAAGTCCAGGATGGAATCCAGCCGTGTAAAATTATAGCTGCCGTCCAGGATGTCCAGGTCGATGAGCATTTCCTTTGCGAAAACATTCCAGAACCGGACATAGGTGAAACCCAGCGCTTCTTTGAGCAGCATCACGTGCTCCTGCACCTCGGACCGCAAAAGCGACGCCGCCGACCCGATATTCATGGTCCGGCCCCAGCCGTCCCACAGCTTTTCACTCTTTTGGACAGAAAATATATCCTTCCGGAAACCAATCTCCATGCCCTCCTCCTGTACCGAATCGTTCACATGGAGATAGTGCTCCAGCCGCTCCTCCACAGCCGTGTCTGTTTCCCGGACCTCTTCCTCTCTGGCCTGCTCCTTGGATCGTTTCCGCAGCGATGAGGGCGTTTCCCCGTAAGCCTTTTTAAATGCCTTGTTAAAAATGGCCACATTGGCAAATCCATTGTCATAGGCGATCCGCGTGATCGGCGTGCTGGTATACAAAAGCTCGTCCACCGCGTGATACAGCCGGATATTGGTCAGGTATTCCGCAAAGCTCATGCCATAATTCCGTTTAAAAAACCGGGAAAGATAGCCATTGGAGAGATACAGCTTGTCCGCCAGCTCTTTCAGGCTGATGGGCTGGTTATAATTTGCCCGGATATAGTTGTTGATCTGCTGGATCCGCTCCTCAAATTTTTCCTTCTCATCCAGGCTTTCCTTATCTGACGCCTGCACAAGAAAATACATGGACAAAATGTCGAGGATACGGTAGCACAGCCCGATATGTCCGAAGTTGGCCGAATTTCCCCGGGTCTCCAGATAGTGGTTCAAAAGGATTTTCAGCGTATCCCGAAGCTGGTTGTACCGCTCGCTCTGTCCTCTCGTAGAATCGCACCAGAAAATGACATCCATACTCCGGAACACATCGCTGACCATCTGATACAGAATAGAAAACCGCACGTATAAAATGTCTCCGGAGCCTTTCAGCTGATGCCGTTTATTTGCGTTCACCACCAGTACATCCTCCGGCTCCATATGGGTCACCTGCTCCCCGATTGTCACATCCATGGTGCCCTCGAGCACGTACAGCAGTTCAATATCCTGATGGAAATGCTCCGGCTCATCTGTCGTATTCAGCACGGATATTTTCATTTTCTCTTTTCTTATATTATCATCCATAGATCTTCTCCTGTTTTTTTCAGATGAAAACTCGCCTGCCCCAGCCAAAACATCCGCGGCAAGCCGCCGAATATCCATGCAGGCATGGCTGCCTGGCCCGTTGCTTCGCAGTGATCAACCAGTTGAATTTTTACACTCAGATCTGTGTTCTGTAGTATTCCAAATCTGCCTTCAAGTCATTCAGACGGTTTCCGGAAACGGAATACTCTCGCTCCACAATATATGCCTGACATCCGTTTTGGTCGGCCGCTTCTTTCAGAGCTTTCCAATCCACCAGTCCTTCTCCTGCCCTGCAGTTGATCCGCTCAAGCTCCTCCATGGTCTTTTTCAGTTCATCCGAAAAAATGGGAGCGCCGTTCTCATCCCTTGGCAGACTGCCAAAATCCATCGGCGGCTGAGGCCCTACTACCCGGCTGCTCTCCTTGATGTGGATCAGCTTCACCCTGCCGCTGTACTGCTCCACAAACGCGATGGGATCAAAGCCTGCCGCAGCGCACCAGCCCGCATCCAGCTCAAAGCTCACATATTCCGGATCAGTTTCCCGCATCAGCACATCAATCACCCTGTCGGTTCTCCTTGAGCTGTCCAACGCTGTTTCTGCCGCATGCCGGTTCTCCGGCTGTACGCTGACGCACGCCTCTCCTGCCGCATGCCGGTTCTCCGGCTGTACGTCCCCGCAGGGCTTTCCTGCCGCCTGCTGCTCCTCCGCTGCTCCCGCGGCGCCAGGCACACTCCCGATCCGGCCGCAGTCCGCAAATTCCTGGGTATGGTTATGGTAGGTAAGCATCAGCCCCTTTTCGGCGCAGGCTTTTCCGATCCGGTTCAGGGTTTTGGCAAAGCTGTGGACAGACTCCTCGTCCTTTAGAACCTCCATCCCGATTCCGATAAACTGCATCCCCAGCGCATTCGCAAAGGGGATCAATCCCTCCACCATCTCTGTCTTCGGCGCATGGAGAGAAACCGGCTCCAGCTTCAGCTCCTCAAGAAGCGCTTTGAGCTCCTCCGCCGGGATCTCAAAATCCGGCCCGAACAGCTCCACCCCGTCATATCCCATTTCCGCCGCGCGCCGGAAATTCTCCCGGCTGTCATTCATCGTCCCATCCATAAAGGAATACATCTGCAAATTTACTTTTCCCATCTTTTTGGCCCTCCTGCCATTATAGATTCTTTTTTACGTTTCTGCGGTCTAATACGGCCGCTATCCTGAAAGTTCCAACGGCCGTTGACTGTCCACGCCCCGGCCGGGTGCCCACAGAAACGGCAGCCTGCAATACGCCCAGTTCTATTCTACAGAATCCAAACTTGTTTTCCTATCCGATTTTGAGCCAAAATCATCCGGCTTTTTGCCCAATTTTTTACCTTCCATCCACAGAGAGCAAAATATACACATGTTTTTTTGTCCTCTTCGCTTTTCTTTTCGCTCACATGCGTCGAGTGATAGATAGAACTATAATGTAAGTTAGGAGGTGCAGTACAAATGAACCGGTACAAAATCATGGTAATTGAAGATGATCCTGTGATACAAGGGGAATTGCGGGCCTTGTTGGAAGGGAATGGATATGTAACCGCAGGAGCAGAAGACTTTTCTTCCGTGATAGAGACTGTCAAAAAGGAAAAACCGCACCTGATTTTGCTGGATATTAAGCTGCCTGGAGAAAGCGGATTTACCCTATGCTCGAAAATTCGTATATTCTCAGATGCTCCCATCATTTTTGTGACAGGCTGCAGCACAGATATGGATGAACTGAACAGCATTATGCTGGGCGGGGATGCCTTTATTACGAAGCCATATAATTCGGCAATTTTACTTGCAAAGACGGCCTCTTTGTTAAAACGCGCATATCCGGCACAGCAGGCGGGACAGATGGCTTATGGCGGCGCGGTTCTGCATTTGGAGGCCAGCGTTTTGGAATATGAGGGACGGCGGACTGACCTTACAAGGAACGAACAGAAAATTTTATATTACCTGTTCAAAAATGCCGGAAACATCTGTTCCCGCCCGGATATCACTGAATTTTTGTGGGACAACCAATTATATGTGGACGACAATGCCCTGAGTGTAAATATCAACCGTATTCGTGAAAAACTGGCCGCCATCGGTTTGAAAAATTTTATCAAAACGAAACACCGGCAGGGGTACACACTATGAATAAATCATTATACTGGAAAAACAGGCTGGCATTCCTGCTTACAAATTTCGTGTGTATGCTTGCCCTTACTCTTTTTCTTATAATATGCGGCAATACGGTTTCAAGTATTGCGCTGATTTTAATTCTTTGGGGATTCATTTTAGCAATCGGCATGGGAAGTACCTATTGGAAACGCAAGCGGCAAATGCAGGTGCTGCTGACGATGGCGGATCAATTATCGGAACGCTATCTGATCTCTGAAATCATGGAACTGCCGGAACGGGCTGAAGACCAGGTGTATTACCAGCTAATCAAAATGGCCGGAAAATCCATGCTGGAACAGATCGGAAGCGTCCGCCGGGAAAGATTAGAGTATAAAGAGTATATTGAGCAGTGGATCCATGAGATAAAAACGCCGATTACGGCCATGAAACTGCTTTGCGAAAATCGCCGTTCCGAATTTACAAAAGAATTTTTGACCGAATTGGAAAAGACAAATCATTTCACAGAGCAGGCCCTCTATTATGCCCGCAGTGAATATACAGAAAAAGATTATTCTGTGCGGGAGATCTGCCTGTCTGATGTTATCCATCAGGCCATAGCAGATAACAAATATCTTCTGCTGCGGAACAACATGAAGGTTACTATATCAAATGTTGACCATACCGTATTTTCAGATGACAAATGGGTTCGTTTTATTTTGAACCAGCTTATCGTGAATGCAGTAAAATACCGGACAGAACATCCGGAGTTGGCTTTTAATGTCCGTCGGCAGGGAGATCAGGTTATGCTTTACGTGGAAGATAACGGCATTGGCATTGAAGCCTGTGATCTTCCCCGTATTTTCGAAAAAGGGTTCACAGGACAGAATGGGCGTACCACGCAAAATTCAACCGGCATCGGATTATATCTTTGCAAAAGGCTTTGCGATAAAATAGGGATTGGCATTTCCGCAGACTCGTGTAAAACCGGAACGACTCTTTGCCTGACCTTCCGGATCAATCATTTCGTTCATGAAGTGCAGGGCTGATCTAGTACAGCATTGCGTAATTAACGGTGAATTCTGCACCTGCTATTTCTGCCAGTTCTGCGTTGTCGTCAATCAACGATGCCACCGCATCGCCTCTTTCCTCCGCCTTGTCCTGACAAAAATAGCAGGCACATTATTCACCATTATATACGCAATGCTGTACTAGTCTACTTCTTACAATTTTGTTAGAACTTTGTAAGAAAACCTGATACAAACAGAAGCCGGTTTCATTTACAATAGGAGTGGAGGTGAACACAATGAATGAAATTTTGAAACTGGATCATATCCAGAAATACTATGGAAACCAGGGCAATCTCACCAAGGCGGTCCACGACATCAGCTTTTCTGTAAACGAAGGTGAATTTGTCGCCATTATGGGCGCGTCCGGTTCCGGCAAGACAACGCTTTTGAACTGTATCTCCACCATCGATACGGTCAGTGCCGGCCATATCTTCCTGGACGGGACGGATGTCACGGAAATCCGGAATCAGGCGCTGGCCCGGTTCCGCCGGGAAAATCTCGGCTTTGTCTTTCAGGACTTCAACCTTCTGGACACACTGACTGTTTCCGAAAATATTGCGCTGGCCCTGACCATCAATCACACGCCTGCGGAACAGGTTGACGCAAAGGTGCTGGAGATAGCGCAGACCCTCAGCATCACGGATATTCTGGACAAATATCCCTATCAGGTGTCCGGCGGCCAAAAACAGCGCTGCGCCTGCGCCAGGGCGATCATCAACAAACCGAAGCTGCTCCTGGCCGATGAACCCACCGGTTCCCTGGACAGCCATTCGGCCCAAATGCTCCTCCGTACCATGCAGAGCATCAATGAGCAGTCCGGGGCAACGATCCTGATGGTGACGCATGATGCATTTTCCGCCAGCTATGCGGGCCGTATCCTGTTTCTTCGGGATGGGAGGATTTTTACCGAGATTTTGAAAGGCTCGGATTCCCGCAAAGCATTTTTTGAAAAGATTATAGATGTTCTCACCATGTTGGGAGGAGGGGCCGGCGATGTATCTTAAATTAGCTTTGCAAAATGTCAAACGCTCTGCCAAAGATTACGTGATTTATTTCATTACAATCGTTCTTATCGTAATGTTGATGTATTCCTTTTTGGCATTGGGATTTTCAACTGATATTACTTCCATGTCCGAAAATATGTCGATCCTGACAACCGGGATTACAGCGCTCTCTGTTGTTGCTACACTGATTTCCTCTTTTATTGTCAGCTATGCCGTCCGCTTCATACTGGGACAGCGCAAGAAAGAATTTGCCGCCTATGAATTACTTGGTATGGAAATTGGTTCTATCCAGAAATTATTTTTGATCGAGAATACGGTGATAGGAACGGCGGCTTTTCTGTCCGGCATTTCTCTGGGGACGGTACTCGCCGGAATACTGACACAGCTAGTAAAAAATATATTTGATGTGCCGCATTCCTATCATGCTTCTTTTTCGAAACAGGCTCTGGTACTCACCATTTTATTTTTCATATTGATGTACGGAACCGGGATGGTTCGTGCCGTCCATATCATCCGGCGTGAAAAAATTGTGGATTTGCTTTATGACAGCCGCAAAAATGAAGTCATTTCTAAGCAGAAACGTAGTTCCCTGCAGCTCGTACTTGTAATTTGCTCTGTAGCGGCGGTTATTACAGGAATGGTTTTGATCCGGAAGGGTTTATCTATTCAGACAAATACAGCATGGAGCTATCTGATTGGATCGACCGCATTGCTTCTGGCTGGTGTATATGAGATTTACCGCTGCTTCCCTGTCATGTTGATTACTTTTGCAAAGCGCAAAAAGAGGATTCTATATTCCAAGTGCAATTTGTTTTACTTCGGGCAGATTGGACATCGTATTCAATCCTGCGGACGCGTGATGGCAATTACAGCCATTTTATTTACACTTTCCCTTGCAGCCATGTTTATAGGGCTGGTCATGGGTGCTGGCTATAAAGCAAATATGAAAGCCTCTTATCCCTATGACACCGGCGTTGCGATTGATGCGCCTTTAACCAGAAACAGCTTTGACGGTCTGATTTCCTTTGTGGATGAGAAGTGCCCCGTCCAGAAAGAGATGATTTATTATCTCTATGATGCAAACGGCTATTCTGCTGACGCACTTGCCCTGTCCGACTACAATACACTTCGCTCCATACTGGGATTCAAAAAAACAGAATTGCCGGATGGTCAATACCTGGTTCATTGTGACACATGGACTTATACAGAGGATATTAAAGCAGCCATGAAAACCCGGCCTAAGATCACACTTGCAGGTGTAACTCTCGAAAATCCGCAGGGAAGAATTTATGAAGAAGCGATGGAACAATATCGAATGGCCGGAACAAACGGATATGTCCTTGTAGTTCCGGATCACGTTGCGCAAAAGCTTCCGGCGAACAAAATACGGCTTGTTATGCAATTAGAAAACGGCGGTATTCCGGAACTGCGCTCTGAAATCCGTGGGTATCTTCATTCGGAACAATGGCACCCAGAGCTTCAGGCCGGTACCATATGGCCGGATCATGTTACCATGGGTGTAACGGTACAGGCATGGGGCATAAGTAATTCCCTTACTGGTTTTACTTCCATTTCGTTCTGCGGCCTTTACCTGAGTATTATATTTATCCTGCTTTCCTGCACGGTACTGGCTTTTGAACAGTTATCCGCTCTTGATCATAATCGGCGGAGCTACCAGAGCCTGGGCAGGATCGGCGTCTCAGAAGAAATGCAAAGAAAACTCATTCACCGTGAATTATCTACCTTTTTCTTGATTCCGCTGATCCTGCCGGCAGTTGTTATATTCGTTCTGATGGCTGGAGCTCAAACTCTGTATGGGGCTTATATTTTGCAGAAAGGCCTCATTCCTTTCTATGGTTTCATTACGATTTCGGTTTTTGCAATGATTTATTTTGTATACTATGAGGCTGCCTATTCTCTGTTCAAAAGAAATATCTTGTAAAATCAGATGGTTCTGTCGGGAAATGACGATTTCCCCACAATATATGTGCAGTAATACCATTTCCCGACACCCCGGCTCCCAACAACAGCCCCTGTCAACCGCAATACAATTCAATCTTCCCAAACATCCCCATCGGCTCCAGCGCTTCATGGGTAAAATCAAACGGCGGCTGCGGGATCTCCAGCATTTCCCGCATCGGTGTGCCGGCTACCTCCACAACGATCTTATTTTCCCCGGCTTTCAAAGCGCCGCTGATCTCCACCTGGTACGGCGGGAAGATCCGCACGCCTGCTTCGCTTCCGTTTACGGTCACCTTCATCATCTCAAATACCTGCTCCGCTTTCAGCACCGCCCTCTCAGGCGTCTCCTCCAGATACACCGTCTTTTCATAGCATGCTATGCCAGAAAACGTGGGTTTCTCATCAGAAACAGGCTTTAGTTCATGCACCCTCTCCCCTTCCGGGAACTGCGGATATTCTTTCGCCTTCACCAGACTTACCGTCCAGTCCGCAGAAATATCCCTGCTCTCCAGTCCGTCAATCTGTTCTCTGAAACTTTTGTGTTTCACATTGCATACTATGTTTTTTTGTTCGAAAATCACAACGCATTCCCCAGGCTGCAATTCCAGTGAAACTTCTATGTTTCCTTCCGCCTCATAAAAATCCGCCAGCTCATACACATCTTCCATGGCATCATAGTATACAACCGGCTCCGCTGTCGGCAGTGTCACCTTTCCGCAGAATACATCCGCTGCGGATTCATTCTGGAACACAAAGATCTGCCGGTCTTTCTTGTAATGGTAGAAACTCAGATCCTTACATTCCGTGTCCACCGCAATATCCGCAAATCCTCTTGCTCTCAGCACCCCGGCCAGCTCCGACAGAGCCACAGTCTCTCCGCCAATCGCCCCCGCCGTACATCCTTCTCCGGCTTTTCCCGCGATCCGATCCGTACAGCCATTTTCCGCAATACGGTCTGTGTATCCGCCTTTTCCCGCAATCCGATCCGCTCTGCCGTCCTTTCCCGCAATCCGATCCGTGCGTCCGCCCTTTCCAATCACTGTCTCCGGTTTTCCGTCCACGAAGATCACCGGAAATTCCCCCGCTTTTTCCACAAAAGCCGCCAGCCGCTCCGGGATTTCCTTCGCATAACCGATGATCAGCGCCTGAAATTCCACCCCATTGATATACAGCTTCTTTCCCTCCAGCCTGCCGTTATATGCCGCCAGGTCATCCAGCATATCCAAGGATACGATATCTAGATCAATCTGGTGCTCCAAAAGCTGCCGGATCACCTTCTGCATGGGCATATTTTTGCCCACCCAGTCAGCCTCCCCATCGTAGAGGACCGCAGCGGAAGCCACATGCTGTCCGCCGTTTAACAGGCCGCACATCCGGTTCGCGTACTTCATCAGCCTTGCGAAATACGGAAATTCTGGGTTATTGCCCCGCGCGTAGAAGTGGGGCGGGCAGTCAGGATCCGGATATTCCGCCATGGAAAATGCATGAGGAACCAGATGGTTGACCCCTTTCACCAGCAAATGATCCAGCAGATACTTCATATCCCGCACCCCGAAGCTCCATCCATAGGCACCGAACAGCTCGCACATGGTCCTGCCCTGCTTCTTCGGCTCCAAGTGCCCGCAGGATGCCCCCAGCTTTCCAAGCGTATAATGGAAAAATTCTCCGTCACAGTCCGTCATCGCGTTGCGCTGCTCCACCGGCGCCCCGTAAAGGATCTGCCCGCCGATACTGTCAATGCCTGCCATATGCTGTCCGGACATGGCCCGGAAATAATGGGACGGCCCCATCCCCAGACGGCTGTGGATCCCGTTGTCCTCCACCACATGCCCGATATATTCCACGCCGTGATCCTCACACCAGGTGCCGATGGTATCGCTGAAATTCTTCTTGTACAGACGGGACACCTGGTCCATATAGTCATAGCGGATGCCTGTACGAAGCCCCTGCTCCTCGGTCTCCACAAACAGGAACGGAAGCGCCTTCGTCAGCTCCTCCCCATACAGCCCGGTGAGATTCTCCTGCAGTTCATCGCTCCACGGAAGCTGCATCTTGACTCTCCCGACCTGCACGTCATAATTATTGAATACAACCACATTTCCAAATTGAGGCTCGTCCGAGAAAAAGCCTGCGATCGTCTTTCCAAATTCGCTGCCGTATTTCTCATAATGAGACTCATAGACCCCCTCGATCTGGGTCGCCGCCGACTCCTTGTCGATCATATTGATATAAGTATCATTTCCCCCGTCCGTCCGAGTCTTATAGAGTACAAACACTCTCCAATTCCCCTTCGGCAGGGTAAATTTTACATAGCATCCGTCATATTTTTCCGTAAGGTCAATCACTTCCTCATGGAAGAGATTCCCTTCCGCATACCGCACAGCCAGGATCGCATACAATAGATTATTTTCCCGCTCCGCATAGTCCACAGGATCCCCGATCTGCCAGAATCCGATGGAAGGCTTCAGCATCCGGCTCACATTCAGGCTCCGCTCATATCCGCCCCCGAAAATATCCGCCGTCGTGTACGCCAGATATAGCTTTTTCCGCTCCGGGTACTTCTTTTCGATCAGCCCGTTGGCGTATCCCGTAGGAAAGTGCTTGTCGTCCAGAATCCACAGCTTCATACCCTTCTTTTTCGCTTCATCCAAAATGATATCCATGTCATGCCACCAGCCCGGCCCGCAGAAATCGTCGTGGGGACGTGCTTCCAGGCATACGGCCCGAATCCCGCACTCATAGATCTTCTCCATCTCTTCCCGAAGGACTGCCTCTTCCTCGCCGCGCATCCACAAAAACGGTAAAATATAATTGTTTTCCATATTCGCTTCTTCTCCTTTTTTGAATCTCATGCTTCTGGTTATAAGCATAAACCTTACGCACCCTGCTGTAATGTAGATTCCGGACTTTTTGCTTGTATATTTTTGACCCATTTTCAATTTTATGGTATGATAATTATGGTCCACACTCGGATCGGACGTTCACTGCAGCGGCATCCGGCCCATCACGGAGTTGGCCGGTTTCCGTTCTGCAAGTGTACGGCGCCGTGTGAACAATTACCTATGATATACACGGCTGCAAAGCTGCACGTATTCTATAAAAATGAGGACAAGGATTATGATAAACTACAGAGAAGACTCCGACCTGCGCGGCACCCCCCGGGCCGTCATTTCCCAGGTGCAGAAAGCGGTGGTCGGAAAATTTGATATCATCGAACAGATCATGATGGCATTTCTTGCCAAAGGACATATACTCGTAGAAGACATTCCCGGCACCGGCAAAACCACCATGGCCCTGGCATTTTCCCACGCCATGGGCTTAAAAGCCAACCGGGTCCAGTTCACCCCGGATGTACTCCCGGCAGACCTGACCGGGTTTACCATTTATCAGAAAGAGACCGGGCAGTTCGTGTACCAGCCCGGCGCAGTCATGTGCAACCTCCTGCTGGCCGACGAGATCAACCGGACCTCCCCGAAAACCCAGTCCGCGCTCCTGGAGGTGATGGAGGAACGCCACGTCACCGTGGACGGCATCACCCGGAACGTGGGAAACCCGTTTATCGTCATTGCAACGGAAAATCCCACCGGCTCCGCGGGAACCCAGCTCCTCCCCGACTCCCAGCTTGACCGTTTCATGATCTGCGTGAAAATGGGCTACCCCACGGTCACGGAAGAAGTGGATATCTTAAAGAGAAACCAGTACGGCAGGGCGGACGCCCGGGCGGAACGTGTCTTTTCCGCCGACGGCCTGCTGGAAGCCCAGGAACAGGTGAGTGAGATTTTTGTCCACGATGTGGTCTATTCCTATATCGCCCGCCTGTCCAAAGCCACCCGGGAGCAGGAAATGATTGCCCTGGGCTTAAGTCCCCGGGGCACCATCGCCCTGGCTTCCATGGCAAAGGCATGCGCTTACTTAAACGGCAGGGAATATGTGGTCCCGGATGATGTGAAGGCCGTATTTCCCGCCGTTGCCGCCCACCGCATCCAGCTCAGCACCAAGGCCAGAGTGGGACACATCCTGGCGGACGACCTGATCCAGCAGATCCTGGATCACACCACGGCGCCGTCCATTTCCAAAAAATAAGCTATCCGCAGAACAAAACGAGGATCGAATATGACAGCACGAATAATCGGATATATACTGGTGTTTCTCGGCAGCATCTATCTGTTTTTTATGTATGACGGGCAGATCTGGACCGGCTTTCTCATTCTGGAGCTCTTGTACCCCATCTGCTCCTGCCTGTTCCTCCGGCATACAGGCAGGCAGGTAAGCGTCCGTTTCGGCAGGTTTCCGGCCATGGCCGAGCGCGGAAAACGTTTTTCCGGTACTCTGATCCTGAAAAACCATTCCAGGCTCTGGAGTGTAAGATATGTCCTCCGGGCACAGGTGCGAAATGGTTTTTCCGGACAGCCCGCCCCGGGAATCAAAAAAAGCGGCTCCGCCACTGGCACAGCGGCCTTCCCCTCCCGGAGAGGCTTCTTCCGCCGAAAAGCCAAAGCCGCCCTCCGGATCAAATATGCCCCTTCCGAGCTCTCCCCCTTTGATGAGCAGAAGCTGGATGTGGAACTGGATTCCGCCTATGCAGGCACGGTGGAATACCGGCTGGACGCCCTGGTACTCTATGACATGCTGGGGATCTTCTGCCGGACGATTCCTTTGGGGGAGCGCCGGGCCATCGGGATCATGCCGCCTTTTGAACTGATGCCCCTGGAAATCACACGGCGGACAAGAGAATTTCTTGCCGACGCAGACGAATATTCCACCGAAAAAAAAGGGGACGACCCCAGTGAGATCTACCAGATCCGGGAATACCGCCCACCGGATTCCATCCATTCCATCCACTGGAAATTAAGCGCCAAGGAGGACAGCCTGATGGTCAAGGAAAACAGCCTTCCCATGGGCTGCGTGGTGCTTCTCTGGATCCGCCTGCCCCTTGCCGACGCAAGCAGCGCCGGATTCAACCGTCTGCTGGAGCAGGCGGCCTCGCTGTCGATCACCCTTCTGGAAGAAAAATGCATCCACATGGCCGCATGGTTTGAAGAAAAGAGCGGCCGGGTTATCAAATGGAGAGTCAGCACGGCGGAGGAAGTCTATGAATGGATCTGGCGGCTCTTGTCCACCGAGCCCTTCCAGAATGAAGAGCTGGAAAAAACCTGCTATGAAGAGGCCTTCCGGGGCGTGAATTTCAGCAGCATCGTAGTTTTAAACGCAGACGGGACGCTCACCGTAAACGGCGGGACCCAGGAGCTGCTGCAGCTATGATCCCCCGCAAAAATGCTGTCCGCACGGCAGCGTGGGAAAACAGAACGTGACTGTTTGCACCCTGAGCCGCAGCCCAGATGCGAATGTACGGCGCCGTGTAAGCAGCGGCCGCAAAAAAGGAGCATTATAATTATGAAGGAACGCAAAAAAATACGGGACGGAATCACCTTATATTCCAAAACCGATTCCAAATTCTATCCCCAGGACAGATCCCTTAGATCGGAATCCGACCAGACGGGCGGCCATCGCCTGATCCGGAATCCCCTAAAAAACCGGCTCCGTCCCTTCCTGCTGGCCGGTGCCCAATTGGCGGCGGTCTGGTTTCTTATGTTCTCCTGGTGGCATTGCCTGACCGGCGTATTTCCCATTGAGGCAGACACTCCCCGGCTGTATCTCCTCTGCTTCCTTTTCACCGCCGCACTGACCGCCCTCTGGAACGCCCCTCTGCGCAGGCTGTGGAAATTTTTTCTTCCGCTTCTGTTTTTCTGCCTTGCCGGGGTCTGGATCTGGCGGCACCAGGATGGGGCGGTCAATGTGATCAACCTGACGGCCAACGCCTATCTGAGCGTCCGCAGGCCGAACGCGAATCCCTACACCATCCGGCCGGTTCCCGATCCGGAAATGGCGTTCATGTTTGCGCTCTTCCTGCTGCCCCTTCTGTTCATCTGGAGCCTGGTCCTGCATCTCAGGGCGGGAAAGCTGACAGCGTACGTCCTTCTCCTGGCTCCCGCCGGGTGGATTCTGGCAGAAACCCTGGTTCCGTCCGAAACCTCCTGCTGGATGCTGATTCTCTCGGGCGGAGTATACGCAGCGATCTGCGGCTGCCGGGACGGACGCGCCGCACTGCTCAAAGGGACTGCGTCGGCCTGCGTCCTGGCCCTGCTGATCTCCTTGTCCGCCTTCGCCAGCCGTCCGCTGGAAGCATGCAAGGAACCCTCCGACGGCTTTTACGCCCGTACCCGTGAGACCATCGAAACCGGATGGATTCAGCCCCTGCAGGATTCCTATACTCAGGCCAAGGCAGAGCGTGAGGAAAAGAAACGGCTGGCCCGGGAAGTTCCCCCGGAACAGGAGCAGCCCCAAAACCCGGAACAGCCGGATGCAGACAGTTCCGGGGCCAAAAGCGATCCGCCCCAGCCCCAAGAGCTGCCGGCTGTCCCGAATCCCACTCCTGAAACAGACATCCAGCCGGAGTTTTCCGCCGAATCCTCCGGGGATACCCCGGACGGGGACACTTCACAGCCCTCCGCCGAAAACGGCCTGGAAAATGCCGAAGCTCTCCGTATCGGCACTTCCAAGGGAACCGTGACTGTCAGCACAGCCAAATTTCCGGATCTGAATGCACTGTCCCATTTTCAGCCGGACGCCGGCACCCGGCTGACCCTGACCCTGGATTCCAGGCCGGAAGGAACCGTGTACCATCCTTCTGCGTACGGCGTGTCCTATATGGACAGCCATTGGTATGACCTGACTTCTGAAAACGGGATTCCGCCTGAAAGCTACCTGGAATATCCGGACAGCCTGGAACGCCTGGACACGCTCTGCCAGGAACATGCTCCCGAAACACTTGCAGAAGCTTCCGACTTTATCCAGAAAGAATTTGAGAATCATACGGTTTACGATTTCCAGCCTGGGCCTACCCCATCGGGACAGGATTTTGCCGAATATTTCCTGTTTGACAATCAAAAAGGCTTCTGCGTCCATTTTGCCACAACGGCAGCCCTGATGTACCGCATGTGCGGCTATCCGTCCAGATATGTCCAGGGTTACGCCGTTCCCGCCTCCGCTTTCCGCCGTCAGGAGGACGGCAGCTACACCGCGGAGGTCACCGGGGACATGGGCCATGCCTGGTGTCAGGTTTTAGAAGACGGAGAATGGATCACAAAGGAGCATACCCTGCCCTACCACGGCGTCCGTCCAGAGCCTGGCATTCCCGCCGTATCCAGCGGCAGGCATTCCTGGACCCGCAATGCCGCGGGCTGGGGGCTTTTCTTCCTGAAATCCTGCGCCGTCTGCATCCTCTGCCTGGGGGCGGCCATCCTGCTTTTGCTCACCCAGGCAGCGCTCCGGAGGCAGCGCAGATACCGGAAGTTCCGAAGCGTCCGCCGGGGCGCCGGAATCCGGCGGATCTACCGGGCGCTCTATGATACAGCCGTTTTTCAGGGAATGGAACCCACCGACCTGTTGAGCCTGCAGGGCTTTGAAACGCTCCGGGACTATTTCCCGGAAATTCCTTCTGAATCCATGGAATGGCTGTACCAAACCGTACTGGAAACCATGTTTTACAACAAAAACGCCACAAAAGAAGACACCAAAAAAGCCTGGAAGATCTATCGCCAGTTTTCCCATATGGTCAAACAGAACATGACTCCTTCCAGGAGATTTATTTATCAGTATATGAAAGTCTATTGAACCCATAAATACCGTTTCTCTTTTTTTACATGATGGGTTAAACCAGATAGGGATAAAAATAGATATGTATCGGCAGGAGCATAGATTTTCTCCTGCCACGCCCGTATTTAGGCGGTTTGACGTTTGGTACGCTGCATATATTCCCGTTCCATTTCCTGCATTTCCTCGTCCGTGGGGTCTACCAATGTATATACGATGCCGCTGGCTCTTGACCACGCCCAAAATCCTTCCAGGAGAGGCCTGCTCAGTTCCTGACGCTTTTGTGTGATTGATTCGCATATATTTACCTATCCTTTGCATGGCTTTTTGTTACTATTCACAGTCATTTCAATCATTTACGCTCTTGCGAAAACTGTGGTGACAGTGATGATGTCATCGTCGATCTTCGCAAAAATTTCGCCATTCATCTTGCGCATGAGCTGTCTGCAAATGTAAAGCCCCAGCCCGTTGCCGCCAATGTTTCCCGCATTTGCTCCGCGCCAAAAGCTCTCGAAAATATGCGGCAAATCGTCCTTCTCAAGCGTACAACCGCCGTTCATGATTGCAATTTGGACGCATTCGTCGTCTTTGGGGAAAATCAATTCCACACGTCTGCCATCGCCGTATTTGAGGGCATTTTCAATAATGTTTTGCATCACTTCAACGCTCCTGCTCAAATCTCCCGATAGAAGGCAGTTTTTATATTTCCCGATAATAAAATCTGTTTTGATAAGCGCCAGTTTTTCCCTGTAATATCCCGCGATTTTTTCAACAAGTTCCGAAAGATAAAACTCGCCCATGTTCACTTCAAGGCTGAAGAAATCTTCTCTTGAAGCTGTTATAATCTGTGAAACATAGCCCTCGATTTCGTCCGCTTTTTCGTTGATATTTTCAGCGATTTTGTGCTGCTTTTCCGCATCCGAATACAAATTTTTCGATAGTGCTACCGAGTACAATTTTATAGCGGAAAGTGGCGTTTTAATATCGTGCGAGAGCGATAGCAGCAGTGTTTTCTTTTCTTTTTGCATTTCCAGTTCGCGCTGCTTTTGCTGTTCGATATTTTCACGGAGAATATCGATTCCCCAAAGAAATTTTCCGAAAAAACGGTTTTTCGTTTCCTTTATCGGCGCGGCGAGATTACCCTTTGAAAGCTCGTAAGGGATACCGCTCAGACGTTCAAAGGGCATAAGAATTGCGAATTTTATATAAAGCAAAACCGTTATGATTAAAATCGCCATAACGCCGAGAACGGCATTTACAATTCCTGTAAGCTGCGTTTTGTCGGAGTAGCCGTTAGTATTGTAATCAAAGCGATAAAGTTCTCCGTTTATTTCACGGATAACATAGTCGCTGTCCGTGCTGTAAAATTTTTCTCCGTATCGTTCAATATTTGTAACGTACACACATTCGGAAATGTCGGCAGAACCGTTCGCTTCTATTTCTCGAACAAGGCGGCTTATCTCTACGCGGTACAGTCTGCCGTTATTGGTCTTGTCGGCAGCAAGAATCAGATTCACGACAGCAAACAATAGTATCACGGCAACCGCAACTATCGAGAAAATTCTGTTAAACGCTTTCATATTTATAACCCACCCCCCATACAGTCACTATTTTTTTAGGATTTTTGGGGGCGTCCTCTATTTTCTGCCGCAGCCATTTTATGTGTACCGTCAGTGTCTGCTGTTCTGAAAAGCTGTCGCTGCCCCAGACCTGTTCAAAAATGTATTCCTTGCTCAAAGCCCTGCCCTTATTCTCCATCAAAAGCAGAAGCAGCTCAAATTCCTTCGCGGTCATTTCGAGTTCTTTTTCGTTTTTGTAAACGGCACGGCTCGCCTTATTTATGCGTATATTGCCGTCAGTAATTTCGTCAAGAG
>NZ_JBQIKP010000052.1:0-30669 GCF_056796775.1 Schaedlerella sp. | reverse complement strand
GCAGCATAGTGTTCCAAAAGGCTGTTCTTTGATAATTGAATCATTGCCAGATATTGAATTTTCAAGGTGCATAGCTAAAATCTATGTGCGAAGTTTGAGTTTGTATAAACGAATTGCGGCAAAACCTTTGTCAGAGTAAGCCGTAGTAAACCAATAGTAACGATAGTATCTTAGTTTTAAAGAACGAATGATTTCATTAAATGTGTCTCTTGAAAACCTTTTTGATAATTCAAATGTATGTACCATTTTCTTTTCCTCTGTAAGAGTATAGAATAATCATATCACATATGATTAAATAAAGCACGTATTATTCTGACTAGATGTCTATTGAAACCAACCGTATCTTAAGTGGTCTAACGACCAGTAAACCCAGTATTTATAAGGCTTTCAGGACATGCATCCCCTCTACACCCCTGCCTGACCGCCTAACGGCATATCTATAGTATATCCTGCCTGCTAATGCTTATTGTGCTGGATTTACTATGCTATGTCTTACATGTATAGGTGTTGTGACTGTATATCTTTTAAAGGCATTGTAGACTGCTGTAATCTGGAATCTACTCTATCTGGCATGAAATGGGAACAAGAACAATGAGACTTTTTATGTCGGTTGTATCTGGATACTGCTCAAATTCAGATGTCGATTAAACAGACATCCGAACTACTATGGAAAATAACGCCGCTAATAACGATTGTGCGGTAACAGGCAAAATAGCAGGAGTGCGCACTTTAAAATACGCTAAAACTGTTATGTGCTATAAAATAGTCCTATCAATCATGGACTGCTTTATCTGACTGTTATTTTAAATTAGAAATCGGCTGAGGGTTCAGCCAATTGATAAATACTGTTGCAAATAGCAGAAAATACAATCGGCTGAGGGTTCAGTCAATTGATAAGAGCTGTTACAAATTAATACAATAGCTTACAAATAAGAAGAGGTACGCCGCTAAAACATACCCCTTGTAGGGTTATATTACATTTTTATTTCATTACTAATTTTATTATACTTATTAAGTAGATACTTAGCCGCTACCCGTTTGTAATCTTAAAATCCTATTTTATCCAAAATGGTGTTTGCCATGATGGCGTATTCATGCCATAAATAAAAATATCCTGCTTGTCCATTTTTTCATTCATTCTGTCATAATACCAAAGACAGAAATTATAAGGCATATACCATAAATTACTAAATTATTGTCACAAGATGTCATGATATTGTATTGTTTTCCCATGTTTGTGTTCCTATCTTTTCTTTAGAATATAAATATTACGTGGCTTTAATCGAAAATCTGTTCTGTTCTCATTTTTGTACATTTATCCTTTATATATAAATGTAACAATATGCGATACTTGGTATTCTACAACATAATTCTTATTTTGTTAATACCAAACACATACTTTTTTATAATTGATACAATATGAAAATAAAACGAGGTGAATATATGCCGCAAAATAGAATCAGCTAAAAACTCTTGGAACTTCGGCAACAGCATAATTTGACACAGAAGCAATTATGTGAGAATTTAAACATAAGTCGTTCAGTTTATTCATATTTTGAATGTGGTCGAAGGATACCCGATATAGATACTCTTTTAATGTTTGCAGAATACTATAAGGTTTCATTAGATGAATTGGTGGTCGGTTCTTCTACTGAAATAGATACTTCTGTTAAAGATACTTCTGCCTATGATTTAGGGATTGCCCTTGTGCGTCACCTTCAATCAAAGCATATTCCGATTGAGAACATTATGAAGTTGTCAAAAGCGGATTTTGATTTTTTAACTGATTACAAGAAACTGACAGCGGAAAATCAGGCAGAACTGAACTATTTAATGAATACTGTTTTGATTTGTTTTCGGGCAAAAAAATAGAGCCTGTTTTTCGACTGGCTCTAAAGTCGTTGAAGATTGTCAGCCGCATAGAGAGGGTGCGGTATACAACTCCATTTCGTTTTTAAAGGTATTGAGTAGGTGACCTCGGAAAAATTATATAAAAATTTCTCCTATACTGACGTTTCTATGCAACTGTACGTTTTCTTTTTTCTCGAATGAGTGTTGATTTACTGATTCCAGTAAGTTCTTCTACTTGATTATAAGAATGGTTTTCCAGTAACTCCAAAGCATGATTGATTTTCTTACTGCTGTACTTCGGCGGTCTGCCATCCCTGAAATCTTCTCTTTGCTTGGCGATAGCCTTACCGCCCTGTGTACGCTCAATAATCATGGCTCTTTCAAACTCTGCAAATGCTAACAGGTTTGTGACTATCAGCCGCCCCATAGGAGTATTTTCAATTAACCCCATATTCAGGATATGTATTTTTACGCCCTTATTCATAAGGCGGTCGATATACTCTAATCCCTCTTTTGTAGAACGGCAGAAGCGGTCTAACTTGGTTACAATGACATAATCATTTTCCTGTGCCTGTTCTAATATCTTATTGAATAGTGGTCGTTCCTTTGCTCCTGAATAACTCTCAACAACAACTTCAGCGTCAGCATAAAGATTCAGAATTGCTGTAGACTGTTCCTCAATACTGTTTCCGTCTAACTGTCCTTTGGTGCTTACTCGTGCATATCCGTATTTCATGATGTATCGCTCCTTTGCTTGATTTAGTTGTGGTACTTTTGACCATAAGAAATGACACCGCTCTAAGCCGCATTATTTCGTTGCCAGTGAAACGGTGTCAAAACTTTTAAGTTATGACTATATGTCTGTCGAAACTATCCGTAAAATGGCATAAAAAAAGAACGGTACAAACCGCTCCAACCCTTGCTATTACGCTATTTCATACTATTTAAGTTAGCTCTCAAAATGTCTACACCCTGCTTAGAATTACCCAGATAATACTTCTGTGTAACATTGCTTGAAGCGTGCCCCATTTGATTACATAAGATGTGCATGGGCGTATTCATCAAAGCAAGCCTTGTTCCGTAAGTGTGTCTTAGATAATGATATTTAAAAATAATATCGTACTGTGCTTTTATCTTCTGTGTATGGTACTTCATGGAATTGACTGTCTGTATCTTTCCCTCATCTAATGAATTGACAAGTTCCAGACTGGATATCTTCTCCTTTCCCATATCAGAAAGCATTGTCTGATTCTGCTCCCTCTGCTCTGCCAACTCTACCATGATTTTATCTCTGCGCCGCTTTACAGATAGAAGATACTCCTTTAGCGGTGTAGACATGACAATATCACGTCTGGCATTTCTGGTCTTTAAAGATACTAACTTGATTACGCCGTTCTGGTACTGCATTTGTCGGTCTATCTTGATAATATCCTTGTCAAAATCAACATTGCACCATTTTAATCCATAACATTCATTGATACGTAAGCCGCAATACTTCCCCAACATGAAAGCTGTTTCAGCATTGGTATCTTTGAAGTATCCCGACAGTGTTATCATCTGTTCATCCGAAAAGGTGACAATATCGGTATCTTCATCAATTTTCATTTTTGGCATATGGATTTTGGTGTCCTTATTCTTACAGAGTTTGTCGTACTGCTCTGCATTTAGATAATTACGTGAATAGGCTTGACCGAAGATAAGATAAAATACCTTTAGAAATGATTCTGTATAGCTGTACGCTCTGTTTTCTGTGTAATACAGTTCTGCAAGATAATCATTGATTTCAGCGACAGAAATATCATCTACATAGCGTTTACCGAACTTAGACTTGATATGGTTATTCCATAGGCTGTCTTGTTTAACGATAGTAGCATACGCCTTTCCTGCTCTCCCAAACTCACAATATTCATCATAGACCTCACTGACCTTTTTTCTTGGTCGTTTTACTTGTGGAGCGGCAGCACTAACTTTTTCATTCACAATTGCTTGCTGACGTGCTTTTACGGCAGAAGTCTTTGTTTTGAATGGATTACCAAATTCATCTGTTCGGCGGCGTTTTTCTTTTGTTGTACCGTCAATGTTGATTTTGAAGCGGTAAGCCCAATAACCATTATCCAATTGATAAACACCGCTGTCTTTCTTGTTGCTCATGTTAATTTCCTCCTTTAATGAATGGGGGAAATAAGGTAGGATTTAGGGTATCCACTTTATGGAAATTGTAGAAGTGAAATAAGAAGAAGGGTATCCACTTTTTTACCACTTTTGGTATGGGAATCCCTTGTTTTAAAGCAAAAAAGAGGACAGACAACAACCTGTCCATCCTCTTAAAAAGCCTTATATTACGCCGTTTCCATCTTAGCCGAAGTATCTCTTCAACAGACCCTCAAACGCTTTTCCATGTCTTGCTTCATCTCTTGCCATCTCGTGAACGGTATCATGGATCGCATCCAGGTTCGCGGCCTTCGCTCTCTTAGCAAGGTCAAACTTACCAGCGGTAGCGCCGTTCTCAGCGTCAACTCTCATCTCCAGGTTCTTCTTGGTGCTGTCAGTTACAACCTCGCCTAACAGTTCAGCAAACTTCGCCGCATGCTCCGCTTCCTCGTAAGCAGCCTTCTCCCAGTACAGGCCGATCTCCGGATAACCCTCTCTGTGAGCAACTCTTGCCATTGCAAGATACATACCAACCTCAGAGCACTCACCCTCGAAGTTCGCCCTCAGATCCTTGATGATATCCTCGCTTACGCCCTGCGCAACACCTACTACGTGCTCAGCAGCCCATTCTCTCTCGCCTGCCTGCTCTTTGAACTTCTCAGCGCCAACGCCGCATACCGGACATTTTTCCGGTGCAGAATCTCCCTCATGAACATAACCACATACTGTACAAACAAATTTTTTCATTTTTAAAAATCTCCTTTTCTTAGAAAATGTTTTTCGCCGTTTGCGGCGTACCGCAGTCTATACGCTGCGAACTTGGAATCCTCATTTCTTTCAGATCCCCTGTGACACTTCAGAGCAGTCACCGCATGTCCCATAAAAAATGGTGTTGCTGGATTCTATCAGGCCGTCAAAGTTCTCTGCGGCCGATTGATTCAGCCTGGTAATCTCTGCCATGTCCAGATCCAGATCCAGGATCCGTCTGCAGCATGTGCAGAAAAAATGATTGTGCGGCTGGATAAAGCCATCAAACCTGTCAATCCCGTCAGGGGAAGAGATCTTGACCGCCTCCCCGATCTCGGTCAGCAGCTTCAGATTCCGATATACGGTTCCGAGGCTGATATTGGGAAAATCCTCCCTCACATGCTGGTAAACAATATCAGCGGAGGGGTGCTCGTTGGTTGACAACAGGTAATTCTTGATGGACTCTCGCTGCCGGCTGTACTTTAACGCTGCCAAAAAAATCCTCCTTTAAAATTAATAATAGTAATAATTACTACAATTAAGACTATAAATCATTTTTCTCAAAAAGTCAATGGGTAAATTGAAAGTTTTTGAAATTTGTTTTCTGACAAAATATTAGCTGAAAATGTATATAATATAGAAGGAATTGTTATAATATGTCAGAGTTTGCATATGAAAAGTCTGTAAAAAAGATTGACATGCAATTGATATACTGTTACAATAACATCGTAACAAAATTTAACATTTGTGTAACATTTAGAACTTCCTACAAAAGATAAAGTCATAGATTTCTTAAGGAGGTTTTATATGAAGGTAACACATGTGAGGCGAAAAGTGATGCTTTCTGCGCTGGCAGGAGCCATCATGATTCCGGGGAGTGTGATCCGGGCGAAAGCGGCTGACAGCAAGACAGAGAGTACGTCGCCGGTGCCCGTCGCAGGAATCGAATCTGTGCTGACAGAGTGCCTTGAGACAAATGTGAAAGACAACATTGATCTGTATTTGATCCCAACAAAAGAGGGCGAGTATTTAAACCGGGCATTTTCTAATGTAAAAGATTTTTCTTACGTTAGGAATGCCCCCAACGAGGAAAGCGAATGGACAGGTAAGCTCTACGACGATTCCACAGTCACCGTTCTGGAATACAAGGGGGATTGGACGAAGATCCGTTCCGGGAACGTACAGGGCTATGTACCTGCCGATGCGCTATATACAGGAGATGAAGCAAAAAAACATGCAAAAGACTACGAGACAGATGTGGTGACAGTCCTGGCAGACGTTCTTAATGTACGCAGCGGCCAGGGGACAGAAAATGAGATTTTGGCACAGGTGATGTTCCGACAGCAGTATGAGGCAACCGGTGAACCGGTAAATGGCTGGTATCCGGTGAAGGTCGATGGATTCGACGGCTGGGTCTGCGGGGAATATGTGGAAGCCGAGACCACATTTTCCTATGCGGAGTCAAAGGAAGAGGAAGAACAGCGCCTGGCATTGGGAGAAACAGATCCGCAGGTCCGGGGAACCATAAGGACCGCGCGTACAGGCGGCGCCGCCGGGAACCGGACACAGCGGAATGGAACTGCCGAAACCCGGACGCAGGGCAACGGTACAGACACACGCTATTCAGGAAGCGGAGCTCAGGCAGGAAACGCGGCTGGGGCACAGTCGAACGAGACCCAGGCGAATGGTGCTGCCCAGTCAGGCAGCGAAGCCGGAATCCAGACAAACGGAGCATCCGGAGCGCAGAGCGGCAATGAAGCCGGAATCCAGGCAAACGGAGCATCCGGAGCGCAGAGCGGCAATGAAGCCGGAATTCAGGCGAACGGAGTATCCGGAGTGCAGAGCGGCAATGAGGCCGGAATCCAGGCGAACGGAGCATCCGGAGCGCAGAGAGGCAGTGAAAATGGAATTCAGGCGAATGAAACAGCCGGGACCCAGGCGAACGGAGCACAGACAGACAGCGCAGCCGGCGGAGTCAGCGTAGACAGTATGGGAAGACCCCAGTTCGACGGAAATGGAATGCAGGGTCAGGGAACAGACGAAACCCGCGGTCAGGTGGATGAGACACAGCAGGCGGACGGCGCGGCCGAGGCGCAGGAAGCTGAAGTTGTTGATTCCCAGCAATATGCCGGACAGGCAGTCATCGACTTTGCCTGCCAGTTCATTGGAAATCCCTATGTATGGGGAGGCACCAGCCTGACAAACGGAGCTGATTGCTCCGGGTTTGTACAGTCCGTATATGCGAATTTCGGAATATCCCTTCCGCGAACCACCTACGATATGGTAAACGTAGGGTACGAAGTCACCTACGATCAGGCTCTTCCGGGAGATTTGGTATTATATGACGGACACGTAGGGCTGTATATGGGTGACGGAACGATCGTAAACGCAATGAACGAGGCCCAGGGCATCGGAATCTGCACCGCCACTTATGCTCCGATCGTTACAATCCGTCGTGTTCTGTAGCAGAAGGGGCGAAATTGGGAAGCGGGACCGCTGCCTGTCGGTCAGCCGGAGAGCAGCATAGAATTGTGTCGAAAAGGTTGGGAAAGATATCTGACAAATTAACAGATATCTTTCCTTTTTTTTCTTGCTTCGATCCGTAGACACAGGATGATTGAGAACCCAGTATCTTTCATAAGAAACTTTTTAGAATACCTGAGTATGCAGAAACGTTTCCCAAAAGCTTTCGTTTCGGACTGCTGCGCTTTTGTCAGGAAAAAGACGATACTGAATACATATTTTATCCCTGTTTTTTAAATAGACAGGCAATTTAGACTAAGGCCAGCCCCCTGTTCGCCTGGAAAAATGCGAAAATTGTAGATATATGATATACAAAATGCACAAAAATGTAAAATATTGTCGAATACAGAAAAATAGGAGTTTTCAACTTATCCACACTCGAATCACTAAAAAACGTGGAAAAACATAGAATTGTGAAAAGTTATCCACATTATCCACATAGAATTACCCCTTTTATGTGAATTACTTTGCTGCAAAAAAGAACGAACGTTTTGGTGAGTTATGATGAAATTAGGAATTTGTCGAAAAAAAGAGAAAAATATGTTGACTTTTAAGTAGTCAAAAAAGTTTTTAGAGCGGAAAAACAATTCTGAAAATTTGATGAAAAAAATCTTCCTATAAAAAGATTTTTCCCATAAAAATATGCACAGCGGTTGATAATTTAGGAATTTGGGATTATAATAAATAGCACTGTAACTGTTCCGAACAGGTACGAGATACACAATAAAAAGGAGGATAAGAGAAATGGCACAGATTTCTAAAGATACAACAATCGGAGAACTGCTGAATGTATTTCCGGAGGCGGCGCCTATTTTGATGGAGATCGGTATGCACTGTCTGGGATGCCCGTCCGCACAGGGCGAATCCCTTGCAGAAGCAGCCATGGTCCATGGGATTGATTCCGATCTGCTTGTGGAAAAGATCAACGCAGCCATGGCAGCCGCGGGAAAATAATATTCCGGTAAGTATTTGCGGTAGCGATCAGCATAGTGTTTTGAACTGCGATTACTTCCTATTATAATGCAAAAAAAATTCCGCCCGGATATTCAGGGCGGATTTTTTTAAATCTCTGTCAGCCGCTGTACGGCATCTGTCGAGATCACTGTCTCGCAATGCTCCTCTAAAAACGCAAGTACGGAACCTGAAACTCTCTCCAGGGTGCCGTATTCCGAAAGCATATTGCAGATCTTGTTAAATTCGTTACTCGTATGTTCTGATTGCGTAAGGGCCAGGATATAGATATCATCATTCCCGGGATCACGATATAATGTATTACGTCCCTGATACATCTGAGCGATCAGACGTGCTGCCTGTATCACACGGTCAATATTCTCGAATGAGAACAGCTTTGCGGGAGCCGGGTCCTGCGAGGCCTTTTTTTCTTCCAGGGCCTGTGTAGCGCCTGCCGCCGCTTCCTTGACCTTGTTCAGCAGATCAAGGAATTCTTCGGCACCCTCCAGCTTGCTGAACGGGGATTCATGTACAGTATCCGATTCGCCAAAAGGAGTAAACTTTGAAAATCTCGTATCCAGTTCTTCCGGATCCTCTACCTTGGTAATGATCAGTACGATAGAATCTGCGGAAGCCGGAATAGCCTCAATCATCAAAGGTATATCATCAGCTTCGAAACCAAAGTCAAATGACGCCTGCTGCATCATATCACGAAAAAGAGACTTTGCATTTTCCGTACCATAAGCCAGTTCACTCAATTTTAAATGGCGGGCCGCCAGATCAGCATGTGTCAAAGTGCAACGAATTTGATTTTCATTCAGTTTTTCGATTTTCATATGATCACATCCTTCTGAATTGATATATTATAATGTATGCAGAACTTTTCCGTATACATATACCCAAAGGGCAACCCATATATCTTTCTCAACCTTAGTATAAACAATATCTGTGGATATGTAAAGAAAAAATATCATAAAATATTTGGAAATATGGACTTTGTACAGGGGATTCGGCAGGTTTTAAACAAATCTACACTGTTTATGAACAACAAACACATTGAAATTACTTTTAGGGCTCCGTATAATGGCAGGTACAGAGGATAGTATTCCGTGATAAATAATCCATGCTCATGAAAGGAGGCATATCAAAAAAACATTTTTAGAAGGGCGTCCTGCACACGCCCGGATAAGCAGCATCTTAACCTTATGATCTTTTTATCTATTCTTATGGTCATATTTAGTCAAGGTTCCGGATTCGGGAACGGATTCTGAGAAAAAAGGAAACCCCTGCGTGGTCTATACTATCTTCCGTCTGCGCGAGCGGCGGTATGTCACATGCACCTCCGTCTGCCGGTCATGCGGACAAGAGCTTATTTATCAATACCCGCAGAGAGAGGAGCGGAACAAATGAGAAAGAAAAGAATGTCATATCAAAAGTTTTACACAGAACTGGAGGGATTTGAACAAAACGGGGTATGCCTTCTGCTGGACGGAAGCCACGCAAGTCCGCTGCAGGTGGTGAGGGCGCATATGGTCCGCGAGGAAGGCGCCTATATGCGGGACTACGAAGTGGACCAGGACGGACACATAGAGACGCTTTCATTTATTAACATTGATAACAGGAAAAAAAAGAAGAAAGAGAGAGAAGACCAGTCAAAACCCCATGATCCGGACTGAAATTCAAGCTCCGTATATAAAAAAATATCTCTAAAAGATTAAAATTTTGCCAATTTCCTAAAATACTGATGACGTATAAAAAAAATGTGGTATAATGGTCACGTGAGAAATGCCATACAGGAACGGTGCGTATTGCCTGCCGCGGGTCAGTCTGCGGTATGGAATCGGTTCATACGGGGAAGCCCGAAAAAGTTTCTTATGTGGCAGAAGTCCGGACAGGAGGTAAGGAATGGACGAAAGACAAGGAACAGGGTTAGATACCACAAATCAATGGTCCGGTCAGAATCAGGACAGGCCGTCAAGGGGCACGGAAAACGGCAGTGCACCGGAAGGCCCGGCAAGAGTTCGTCGTATTAAAAAATTAGAGATTGAAAGTCTGCGTAAAGTAGGCAGAGCCCAGATGGGGGATATGCGTAAAGCAGGAGCAGGCAGCTCCGCAGAGGGAAACAATGTGAGGATTCCGGGAACAGACGATATCCGGAGATCAAGGGCAGCCGGCGCTTCACAGGGGACAAGAACGCCGGGTAACGGCGTATCGCAGAGTGGAAGAGTATCCGTAGGTGAAGGCGCCCCGGGAAGAAGGACATCCGCGGACAGCGGCGTCCGCAGGCCGGGGAGCAAGGCTGTAAGACCTGACGGCGGAAGGAAATCGGAAGGATTTGATACCGACGGAGGCCGGGAAGCGAAGGCTTCCGGTGCGGATCCCATGCAGGATAACGGAAGAGCGCGCAGCGAGGACGCAAGGAATATCAGAGCAGCAAGAGCGCCGGGCAGACAGCGTCCGGGCGGACGGGGGATGAGGAGAAGCAGCCGCGCCAGGAGAAGGCGTAGGAGCCTGATCTTCCGGCTGGCATTGCTTGTAGTATTGGTGATCATGATTGCGGGAGGGGCTATTTTCTGGCAAAAGTACGGTCCATCAAAAGAGGAAGCCGATTTGAAAGCATATTATGGGCTGGAAAATGAGAACGACCTTGCAGTGATCATTAATAATGAAGTGATCCGGAGAGAAGAAGGCGGCGCGCCTGTCGGCAAGCTGATTGATGGACAGCCTTATGTGGAGTATTCCGTAGTCAGACATTATATCAATGAAAGATTTTACTGGGATCCCAACGAGAGCATCATGCTTTACACATTGCCGAACGGCAACGTATCCGTGGCAGTCGGCAGCAAAGAATATACGGAGATCAACGAAAAGAAAAGTGAAAACTATGTGATCCTGAAGACAGAAGGCAGAACCGCATATATCGCGCTTCCGTTTATTCAGGAGTATACAGGCATGGATTTCAGCGTTTATGAAAAACCAGGCAGAGCTGCGATCACATGCAGGTGGGGCGAGATTCAGACAGCCGCCCTGAAGAAAAATACGGAAGTGCGCTACCAGGGCGGAGTGAAGAGCCCCATTCTGACAGAGGTGAAAAAGTCGGATAAGGTAACCGTGCTGGAGGATGAAGGAGACTGGAAGAAGGTAGCAACCACAGACGGGTTTGTAGGCTATGTAAAGACGAATACACTGAGAAAGCAGGTTTCGGAGACGATAACAGGCAATTTTATGGAGCCGGAGTACAGCAATATGTCAGTGAACCATACTATCAATATGGCATGGCACAATGTGGATAATCCGGACGCCAACAGTTTTATGCTGGAAACCGTTGCGAATACGAAGGGACTGACGACGATCGCTCCCACCTGGTTCAGCATTAGCGATACGGACGGCAATATGACTTCTATTGCGTCGTCGGAGTATGTGAACTACGCGCACCAGTCCAATCTGGACGTATGGGGTGTGCTGAGGGATTTCCACGGCGGGATCAATTCTTATGATGAGACTTACCAGGTATTGAGTTATACATCCAAGCGGGAAAACCTGATCAATCAGGTGATCGCGGAAGCGCTCCAGACCGGCCTGGATGGAATCAATCTGGATTTTGAGCTGGTTTCTACGGAGTGCGGAGAGCATTATATTCAGTTTGTACGTGAATTATCCGTAAAATGCAGGCAGAACGGGCTGGTATTTTCTGTTGACAACTACGTTCCGCAGCCTTACAATGAGCACCGTGACCTAAAGGAGCAGGGTATCGTGGCCGATTATATTATGATCATGGGTTACGACGAACATACGGAAGGCTCCTATGAGTCGGGTTCGGTATCGTCCTACGGATATGTGAAGACAGGAATCGAGGATGCGCTGGAGCTTGTCCCGAAGGAGAAGCTGGTGGTAGGTATTCCGTTTTATACCAGGCTCTGGCAGGAGACAGATAAGACGGCGGAGCAGATTTCCCAGGAGGAAGGCACAGAGGCCGCGCTGTATTCTAAAAGCGTGACCAGTACGGCTATGAGCATGGATCAGGCACAGCAGACGCTGGAGCAGAATCAGGTCCAGGCAAACTGGGATAATAATACTAAGCAGAATTACGCGCAATGGGAAGTGGACGGCACTGTTTATAAAATCTGGCTGGAGGACGCGGCTTCTCTGGAAGAGAAGATGAAGCTGATCAAGGCTGAGAATCTGGCAGGCGTGGCAGAATGGTCGCTTGGCATGGAAAATTCCGGAATATGGGATCTGATCCTGCAATATGTGAATTGACCGTTCTGGAAAACAGCTAAAAGCTTTTCCAGAGCGCTATCAGCCTCCTTGTACATGAAAATTTATCCTGCGTGTAAGGTAGCGGTAATTATCGTGAGTTATACTAGAGACATCCCCTGTTTGCATATATATGAACATATATGCGAAAGGGGATGTTTTTTTGCGGAAAAAAATAATCATCATTCTTATGATGGCGATGCTCGCAGGCGTAGTGGCGGAAAGTCAGATGCTGGGAGAGCGGCTGTATGCGCGGGCGAATGAGAGTGCGGCAGATAAAGCAGGGGAAGAAAAATTCGATGGGAAAGCAGGAGCGGCGGAAAACCCGGAGGCAGGTACAGAACCAGTGGGAAATCCGGAGGCAGATACAGGAGCAGCGGAAAACTCGGAGGCAGATACAGGAGCGGCGGGAAATCCGGAAGCAGGTGCGGGAGCGGCAGGAAATGAACATGCTGATGTCGGAACGGCAGAGACTGCGGGAAATGCGAAAGCAGGCGATGATCGTTCAAAAACAGGAAAAACAGAGAACACAGAGCGAAACGGTAAGGGGGCTGAAAAAGAAGACGGTGCGCTGGTCATTCTGGATCCCGGGCACGGCGGATTTGATCCGGGAAAGATTGGGATCAACGGAGCGCTGGAAAAAGACATCAACCTGGTTTTGTCTCAGAAAATTAAGAAGCGTCTGGAAGAGATGGGCTTCCGTGTCATCATGACAAGAGAAACCGAGGATGCGCTTGCCGACTCCAAGGTGGAGGACTTGAAAACAAGGGTTACAATGATCAATGAAAAAGAGCCGTCCATTGCGGTAAGCATCCACCAGAACAGCTATTCACAGGAGAGCATCCATGGTGCCCAGGTTTTTTATTTTACACATTCCAAGAGCGGGGAACAGGCTGCCAAAGTCCTGCAGGACGCAATGCTCGAAGCGGATCCAAATAACACCAGGCAGGCCAAAGCTAATGATACATACTATCTGCTCAAAAAAACAAAAGGCACCACAGTCATCGTGGAATGCGGATTTTTAAGCAATCAGGGGGAGGCCAGCCTGTTGGTTACAGACGATTATCAGGAGAAAATGGCTGCATCCGTAGCAAAAGGCATACAAGAATATCTTGCATCTTTTACTTTGTGACATTTGGTGGTATAATAGAACTCACTGTAAAGAAAAATTTTCCATTCAATTGGGGTGATACCTGTGAAGACGATTGTAAAAGAGATTGATGCGAAAAAAATAGACATACGGACCATACAGGAGGCAGGTTCTATTTTGAAAAAGGGCGGCCTTGTGGCGTTCCCAACGGAGACTGTGTATGGATTGGGGGCCAATGCTCTGGATGAGGAGGCGGCAAAGAAGACCTATGCCGCCAAGGGCAGGCCGTCGGATAATCCGCTGATCGTACATATTGCCGATGTGCAGGCGCTGGAGGAGATTGCGGTCAATATTCCGGCAGCGGTGGAAGATCTGGCGGAGCATTTCTGGCCGGGACCTCTCACACTGATCCTGGAGAAAAGCCCTGCGGTTCCATATGGAACTACGGGAGGGCTGGATACGGTTGCGGTTCGGATGCCCAGCAATCTGGCGGCACGGGAGC
Organism: Schaedlerella sp.; assembly: GCF_056796775.1. Lineage (NCBI taxonomy): Bacteria > Bacillati > Bacillota > Clostridia > Lachnospirales > Lachnospiraceae > Schaedlerella > Schaedlerella sp. The sequence goes on along the minus strand of NZ_JBQIKP010000052.1, from coordinate 16,597 downwards.
TGATCCTGGCTGCCGGCGGTTATGTATCAGCGCCGAGCGCCAACATATCAGGGCGTCCAAGTCCTACGACAGCGGAGCATGTCCGGCAGGATCTGGATGGCAAGATACCCATGATCCTGGACGGAGGCAGCGTGGAGATCGGCCTGGAATCCACGATCCTGGACATGACAGTGAGCCCGCCGATGATCCTCAGGCCGGGCGCTGTTACACTGGACATGCTGGAGGAAGTGATCGGAGATGTCAGCGTGGATCAGACCATCCTGGGAAATGAAAGCGACATTCCGCCGAAGGCCCCGGGAATGAAGTACCGCCATTATGCGCCGAAGGCAAAGCTGGTCATCGTGGAGGGCAATATCCGGGAAGAGACCTTGGCGATCCGGCAGCTTGCATATGAGGCGGCACGGGAAGGAAGAAGAATCGGAATCATCGCTTCCAGTGAAACGGCGGACTTTTATACCCATGGACTGGTAAAGAACATTGGCTCCCGGGAGAATGAAAAGACAATTGCAAAGAATCTGTATGCCATCCTGAGAGAATTTGACGAGGAAGATGTGGACGAGATCTACAGTGAGTCATTTGCGCGGCAGGGGATGGGAAGGGCCATTATGAACCGCCTGGAAAAAGCGGCCGGACATCTGAGGATTTCCGCGGCAGCGGTTGTGAAGCGGCAGCGCTTTCACAGGATCGTATTTGTCAGTCAGTTCGATACCTGCCGGGGCCCTATGGCCGCCGAGCTGCTCCGTCAAAAGGAACTGAAGCAGGAATATGTCATCGAATCCCGAGGCATGGTGGTTCTTTTTCCGGAGCCGGCAAATCAAAAGGCCGAGGCTGTGATGAAAAGCATGCAGCTGACCCTTGAGAAGCATACCGCACACGCATTCTCAGAATCGGAGATCGGGGAAGACATCCTGATCCTGACCTTTGAACAGAAGCAGAAGGAAAAGATCATTGCAGAATATGGAAACCCGGAAAATGTCTATACGATCTATGAATTTATCGGGGAAGAAAAAGAGTTTGAAAGTCCATATGGAAAATCACTGCAGGCATATGGGGAATGCCTGGAAAATATATCAGGGTCAATTCAAAGGTTGTCAGAAGAATTAAATTCGTTTACAGAATGACAGGAGGTACGGAAAATGTCTGAAAAAAGAAAGGATTACCTTTCGTGGGATGAGTATTTTATGGGAGTAGCGATGCTTTCCGGGATGCGCTCAAAGGATCCGAGCACGCAGGTAGGCTGCTGCATTGTGAGTCAGGATAATAAGATCCTTTCCATGGGGTATAACGGGTTCCCCATGGGCTGCTCCGACGATGAATTTCCCTGGGCAAGGGACGGGGAGGACCCTTTGGAAACAAAATATGTATATTCTACTCACAGCGAACTGAATGCGATCCTGAATTACAGCGGAGGAAGCCTTGTGGGAGCGCGGCTGTACGTATCCCTGTTTCCGTGCAACGAGTGCGCGAAGGCGATCATTCAGTGCGGGATCCGTGAAGTGATCTATGCCGAGGATAAATATTCCGATACCCCCAGTGTGATTGCGTCCAAGCGTATGATGGATGCGGCAGGGGTGAAGTATCATCTTTATCAGAAGACGGATCGGGAAGTTACGATCCGGCTGTAGACATAAAATAGATACCGGGAGAATAGAATGTAACATACGGATGGAGGGATGATGTATGGAACAGAAGCCGGTATCTTTTTTAGTGAAATTTATTATGCGTGCAATTATAGGAATGGGACTGATTTTTTTCGTTAACCAGTATATCATTCCCCAGGAGACAGCCTGGAAGGTGGGGCTGAATGCCGTTTCCTTTTTGACAAGCGGAACCCTTGGTATTCCTGGGGTTTGCCTTCTTTACGGCATTTTGATCTACCAAAATTTGTAAAAGTTGCACAAAATTTTTTGATTTTGAAATTTGTACTGGACATTTTGAAAAAGTGTGTTTATAATACAACCTACGCAGCAGATCTCATGTCTGTTGTTTTATCCTACGTCATTCTGGATGGGAGGATATATCTGCAGATCGAGTAGTCCAAATTACCGATCATCAAGTTATTCACGCTGCATATTCGCGGCAAAGTTTTCAAACCGTGGGACAACACGATTAGAAAGCAAGTATATTTTTATGGCCATAAGCGTCGGCTTTTTATGCATTTCCAGAGTACGCTTATATGGCTCCAAAAAAGGAGGGATACGTTGCATGAAGGAAATCTTGTGATTTGTGATCAGGAACAACAGTATGCCAGAAATCTCCTGCAGATGTTTGCGCGGAACAGAGAGGCTGGCATTCAGATGTACCTTTTTCACACCGTGGAGGAAGTGGAAAGGTTCGCGGAGCAAAAGCCGGTACACACGCTTCTGATCGACAAAGAATATCCGCCGGAATTGCGGGAGCAGATTCCGGCGGCAGAACGATATGTACTGATCACGAGCAGGCAGGACCCATTGGCAGAAAATGAGGAAGGCGTTTATCGATACCAGTCGGCAGAAGCAATCTGGCTGCAGATGCGTCACGAACCAGCGGAGGCCCAGGACGGCAGGACGAGTGAATCAGAGAAGCCGTGCACTGGTGAAAGGAGGAAAAAGCAACAAAATTCTGGAACAGATGAAAGGGGGAACAGCTTAACAAAAGCGAACACAGATGAAAGAAGACAAGCGCAGCATGATCCGAAGACAGATCCGGATCCGGATGAATTACCAGAACCGAAGCCGGATGGGAGGAAACAGAAGGACTCAGCCGGATTCAGCACGGGTACAAAAGGAGAACTGATCGGAGTTTATTCACCGGTTCATCGGATCGGCAAGACCAGATTTGCGCTGGAATTGGGACGGGAAATGGCGAAAAAAGAGCCGGTCCTGTATCTGAATCTGGAGGAATATGCCGGGGGCAGCTACTATTTTCCCGATCAGACCGGCCAGACATTGGCAGATCTGCTCTATTATTCCCGGCAGGAAAAGGGAAACCTGGGACTTCGTATCAGCACCATGGCGGGGCAGGACGGCGCGCTGGACTATATTCTCCCGATGCCCTATGTACAGGATATGCAGGGGATATCCGGGGAAGAGTGGCTGGGGCTGTTCGGACAGATTCTGGAAAACTGTATTTATCAGAAGGTGATTCTCGATCTGGGGGACAGTGTGGATGGATTGTTTCAGATTCTGGAAGCCTGCCACACGGTGTATACTCCATATATTGAGGATGGAGCGGCCCGCGCGAAGCTCAACCAATATGCGGAAAATCTCAGGAAAACAGGAAGAGAACAAGTGCTGGAAAGAACGATTCAGAAAAAGTTAAAGCAGAGATAAAAGAACGAGCCGAAAATAATCAAACAAAGGAGGAATTGTCCGATGGCAGGAAAATGAGAGAGGAACAGCTATATGACCAGGTCATGGATAAGATGGATCTGACCAGAGATATCGGTGACGAAGAACTGATGGACATGATCCATGAAGTGATCCGTGAAGCTGCCGAAGCAGAGTACATGCCGCTGCAGGAACAGATTCGGCTCAGCAGACAGCTATTTCATTCATTCCGAAAGCTGGACGTTCTGCAGGAGCTGGTAGAGGATGAAACGATTACGGAGATTATGATCAACGGTACGGATGAAATATTTTTGGAGCGGGAAGGCCGCATCATCCAGTCGGACCGAAAATTCATGTCCATCGAAAAGCTGGAGGACGTGATCCAGCAGATCGTAGCCGGAACAAACCGTTATGTCAATGAATTGTCGCCGATCGTGGATGCCAGGCTGGAGGACGGTTCCAGAGTAAACGTCGTCTTAAAGCCTGTGGCACTGAACGGACCGATCATGACCATACGGAAATTTCCGAAGGATACGGTCACCATGGATCAGCTGATCTCCTGGGGGAGTGTTACACAAGAGGTTGTAGAATTTGTAAAAATGATCGTAAAGGCAAAATATAACATTTTTGTCAGCGGCGGTACAGGCTCCGGAAAAACCACATTTTTAAATGCAATGTCCGATTATATTCCGAAGGATGAGCGGATCATTACCATTGAAGACAATGCGGAGCTGCAGATCAGAGGAGTGCCCAATCTGGTACGCCTGGAGGCGCGCAATGCTAACCTGGAAGGGGAGGGTGCAGTTACGATCCGGGATCTGATCAAGTCGGCCCTGCGAATGCGTCCGGACAGAATTATCGTCGGGGAAGTGCGTGGAGACGAGACCGTGGATATGATCTCGTCTGCCATGCTCAATGGGCATAGCGGTTCTATGTCTACCGGACATTCGAACAATCCGGCGGATATGCTGCATCGCCTGGAAACCATGATGATGATGGGGATTGATCTGCCGCTTGTGGCAATCCAGCGGCAGGTCGCCTCCGCGATCGATATCATCATCCACCTGGGACGGCTTCGGGATAAGACCAGAAAGCTGTTGTCGATCGTGGAAGTACTTGGATATGAAGACGGAAAGATACAGATGCAGACACTTTACGAATTCAGAGAGGAGGGCTGCAAGAATGAAAAAGTACAGGGAGCAATTGTGAAGGTGGAAGAACTGGTTCATCGGGACAAGCTGCTGGCAGCAGGATATCCGGCGTAACGAATACATGCTGGCTGCTGTAAAAGCGATTCTTCTGGACGGACTGCTGGCATACCTTTTTTATAATACCTGGGTGGCCGCAATTGCGCTGGTTCCGGTGAGTATCTTTTACCTGCACCAGTGGAGGGAGGACTATTGCCATAAAAAAGAGCAGGAATTCAGGGAACAGTTCCAAAACGGAATGCAGATTCTCTCATCCTCATTAAAAGCCGGATATTCCGTGGAAAACGCGGTCAGGGAAACGGAAAAGGATCTGCGTCCGCTCTACTCAAAGGACAGCCGGATCCGCAGGGAGTTTAACCGGATGATCCATGAATTGAATATGAATCTGACTGCGGAGCAGGTGCTCAAGGATATGGCAAGGCGCATCCGGCAGGAGGATGTGGACAACTTCGTAATGGTATTTGCGACAGCCAAGCGCACAGGCGGAGACAGTATTTCCATTTTGAAAAATACGGTGCAGATGATAGGCGAAAAGATCGAGGTGGAACGGGAGATCCAGACCATGCTTGCGGCGAAAAAAATGGAATTTAACATGATGTGCATCATTCCACTGGGGATGGTCTTGTATATGAGAATGGCATTCCCGGAATTTTTGATCGTGCTGTATGGAAACATTGTAGGCGTGATCCTGATGAGTGTATGTCTTGTTGTGTACGGATTGGCCTGGAGATTGGGCACAAAAATGATACAGATTGAGGTATAAAGGGGAGAAATGCCGCTGTTTACATACGGCAGAGCATAAAAGGCGGGCGGAATGAACATAGCAGGAAATAAAACAAAAAAACAGCAGAGAAAAAAGCCGGAAATCCTGTCACGGGCAGAAGCAAAATGGAATCCGCTCTATGTGAAAATGGGACTCATCTTTCTGACTGTCAGCGCGGCGGCATTGCTGGTTTTCTGGGCAGATAACACAAAGCCTTTTCCCAGTGATGATAACGGTGTTAGTATTGTAAGACGGAACGACCAGGGCGAAGGCGAACGGGAGGAAGAACTGAAGGTCAGGATCGGTGATACGGAAGAAGAGCTGTCCGTTATGGTCAAGGAACAGGAATATACCCAGGAACAGTTGGAACAGGTTTTTCGAGATGCGGGTGAACAACTGGAAAAGCTTGTACTGGGGGACAATGAGAGTCTGGATGAGGTGAGGAGCGGTTTAAATCTGGTCACCGCAATTCCGGATACCGGGATCAGCGTATCCTGGGAAATAGATAACCATGCGGTGATGAACCAACAAGGGGAACTGAAAACAGAAAACCTGACGGATGAAGGAACGCTGGTGAAGCTCACCGCAGTACTGAGCTATAAGGAAGAAACGGCGGAAAATACATTTTTTGCAAGGCTTTATCCGCCCAAATTGAATCAGACTGACAAGCTTTTGAAAAAACTGGATGCGGAGATGGAACGGCTGGATGAGGAGACGAAAGATGAGAAATACCTGACGCTGCCGACAGAGGTGGACGGTATACCGGTGATCTGGAAATACGGAACCGATTTTCGGGCGGCAGGACTGATGCTGCTTGGCGCGGCCATGGCACTATTCCTGTATGCGGCAGAACAGGAAAAGCAGAAGGAACAGAAAAAGAAGCGGGAACTGCAGATGGCTCTGGATTATCCGCAGATGGTCAGTAAGCTGACGCTCTACCTGGGAGCAGGGATGACGGTTCGAAAGGCATGGTATCGGATTGCGGATGACTATGAAAACCAGAAAGAAGAAAAAGGAAGAAGAGAGGTCTATGAAGAAATGGTCTATACCATGCACGAGATCCAGGGAGGCGGCTCAGAAGGGGAGTGCTACGAGAAATTTGGAGAACGGTGCGCGCTTCCGGTATATAAAAAGTTCGGAGCCATGCTCTCCCAAAATCTGAAAAAAGGAACAAAAGGGCTGGCGCCCCTGCTGAGACAGGAGGCGGACAATGCCTTTGAAGAACGAAAGAGTCTCGCAAAGCGGCTGGGAGAAGAAGCGGGAACAAAATTGCTGATCCCGATGTTTTTAATGCTGGCAGTGGTGCTGGTCATGATCGTAGTGCCGGCATTCTTCTCCATACAGATCTGATGGATGGCGGCAAGCAGGCAATCAATTTGCTGCGCAAATTGGTTACATATATTGAGAGGAGAAAAGGATGAATAAATTAGATACTATCAAAAAATTTGCAAGGAACGTTACCTGGAAGATCCGACAGAAGGTGTACTACGGTATCCAGGTGCTTCGGGGAGATTCCGGAATGTCTGTGATTGAATTACTGCTGATCCTGGTCGTGATCATTGCGCTGATCCTGATTTTTAAAGACAAACTTACGGATCTGGTGAATACTATTTTTGACAAGATCACTAGTGAGAGCGGTCAGATTTAAGATGAAGCGGACGCAAAAAGGGGAAATTACGGCATTTTTGAGCCTGATCTTCGTGCTTTTGGTGTCATTTATACTGGCTATGATGGAATGCACGGTGATCCAGACGGCAAAAAACTTAAAGCGGCTGGATGTGGACCGGGCAGTATTTTCCCTTTTTGGGGAATATCAGAAAGATCTGACGGACGAATACGGTGTATTTGCCATTGACGGCACGTACGAAACCGGCCAGTATGAGGAAGGGCTGCTTCTGGACAGAATGTCCTATTATGGAAGCATGGGGATCCATCAGGAGATTACGGACATCCAGCTTCTGACAGACAATGACGGACAGGCGTTTCGGGAGCAGGTGTTGAAGTATATGGAAACACGCGCCGGAATCTCGCTGGCACAGAATCTGACAGGAATGGCGTCACGATGGGAAGAGCAGGAGATCCAGGGAGAGGAGATATCTCAAGAGCTGGATGACGTGATCGAGGAAAGCGGAGAGATGCTTTCCGAAGAGCTCGGCGGGCTGATACAGGCAAAAAAGGGCGGGCTTCTTTCGGTAGTACTGCCAAAGGACTTCCGTCTTTCCGGCAAGACGATCCGCCCGGAGGAACAGGTTTCCGGGCGGTCCTGCCGGACAGGCCGGGGCAGCTTTCCGGAACGGAAAAGCACAAGCCGGATAGACGCGAAGGCGCTTTTTGAATTTTATATCATGGAAAAATTCAGCTCTGCTTTGGAGCCAAAAAGCGAAAACCGGAATCTGGATTATGAAGTGGAATATATTTTGTGCGGAAAAGAAAGCGATGCGGAGAACCTGAAAGCCGTAGTAAATCAATTGCTGCTGGTTCGCTTTCCTGTCAATTACACGTATCTGATGTCTGATACAAAGAGGCAGGGGGAAGTGGAAGCCATGGCGACAGCCCTTTCTATCGCATTTGCGAATCCGGCGCTGGAACCGGTGCTCAAGCAGGCGCTTTTGGCTCTGTGGAGCATGGGAGAAAGTGTCGTGGATGTACGGGCATTGCTTGCGGGAAAGAAGGTTCCCATTACGAAAAACAATGAAAACTGGCAGCTCCAGCTAAGCAATCTGTCGAAGCTGGGAAAGGGAGAAGAGGAAGATACACAGGAGGGGCAGGACGCAGAATCAGGAATTACATATCAGCAATGTCTCCACATTTTGATTTTATTAAGAAATGATGTAAAACTGACGATGCGGACGCTGGACCGGGTGGAACAGAATCTGATCCAGGAAAAAGAACTGCCGTTTTTCCGCGCGGATGCCTGCGTGACAAAAATAAAGGTGTACAATACGGCGGATATATGGAACGGAACAACCTATTCGTTCCCGCTGTATTATGGATATCTGTAAGAGAAGAATTATCCATGGCGGCAAACTTTTGGGCCTGGCCCAGATGCCTGCTCATCCTGGAACTGCCTGCGTTCATACAGGCAGAACCCAATAAAAGAGGAAAGGAAAATATTGAAGATGGCTTATCCGCAGGAACAAACATATCGTGTAAATTCTGACAGGGAACAGGCATCTGGGCCAGGCCCAAAAGGAAGCATGACAGTAGAAGCGGCGCTTACGATTCCGGTATTCTTATTTGCCGTACTCTGCCTGATCTACCTGCTGGAGGTGCAGGCAATCCGGATCAGTGTTCATTCTGCCGCTCAGGGAGCGGCAAAAAACGCGGCGGAGGATATTGTGACCATTCCAGTGCTGAATCTGTTTAAGTTTAAAAGCGATATGGTCAAGATGATCAGCTCTGAACGGCTGGAAGGAAGTATCATAGAAGGAGGACAATCAGGGATCTCTTGTCTGGGATCCATCTATTATCCGAGTACAGGCGAGATCCATGTTTATGTATCTTATAAAATCAGACTGCCTTTTCCGGGATTTACACACATAGGAGTACGGCAAAGAGACCGATTTATTGTAAAGGCGTGGACAGGTTATCAAAAGCCGGATGTGGAAGAGGAAGACGGAAAGATTGTCTACGTCACAGACACCGGCACCGTATATCATACGAACTATCAGTGTTCGTATCTGCAGCTGTCGATCCGTTTTCTTCCATCCACCGGCCTGTCTGGAATACGCAATCTGGGAGGAGCCAGATACCGGTCCTGCGAAAAATGTGTCCATGGGAGCGCCATGGCGGGTGTCTATGTTACAGACAGCGGGAACCGCTACCACAATTCGCTGAACTGCAGCGGACTGAAGCGTTCCATACGAGCGGTGAAAAAGTCAAAGGTTTATGGGAAGGCGCCGTGCAGCAGGTGCGGAGATTAGCATGATAAAAGAGAGGAGAAAAATAATGTATTCATTTGGTCAATTATGTTGTGTGGGATATTTATGTTATCTGTCCGTATTGGACATTCAAAAGCGAAGGCTGCCGGAAGGACTGCTGGCAGCCGGAGTCGGAATTGCGGCGGGAGTGGCTGCGCTGAGAATATTCTGGGGATTCGGACCGTTTTTACTGGGACTGGCAGGAGCGGCGGTTGGTGTTGGTTTTTTGTGGATCAGTAAGGTGACGGACGAGGCGTTCGGATATGGAGACAGCATTCTGATCATTGCCCTCGGTCTGTTTCTGGGGCTTTGGAAATTGCTTTATCTGCTGATGGCGGCGTTTGGGCTGTCAGCTATATTTTCCATGGTGATGATGAAAAGGCAGAATTTTCAGAGGACTACCACGATGCCGTTTGTCCCGTTTTTCGGAGCCGCATATGTTGTGCTGCTTCTGGCCAGGCTGTTTTAAGATGAAATATGAGAACGATAGGCAAGACTGTGATCAGCGGGGATTGAAAGGTGTTATAACAGTGGAGCTTTCTTACCTGCTTCCTATGATACTTATGATATTTCTGATGGTGGTTTATGTGACATTTTATTACCATGACAAAAATATATTGATCGGAGCAGCCAGCGAAACTGCTGTGGTGGGAGCACAGTTAGAGCGAAAGCCTGATGAAAACGGAAAGACGGATCTGTCAGGATTTTATCAGGAGAGGATCCGGGGAAAGCTGATTTTATTTTCTGGAGCACAAGCCTCTGTGAATATCACAAGGAAGTGGGTGGAGGTAAACGCCTATGCGGAACGAGGGAAGATGCGGCTCAATGTAGTTCAGCGTGCTCCGTTGGCGGATCCGGAAACGGCGATTCGAAGGCTGTGGATGCTGGAGAAAGCAGTGGATGCGGCGAAAGAGGCGAAATCAGGGGGAGCCGGGGATACGGATGACTCGGAGGACAATACTGTTAAAATTGAGGATGGCAATTCGAATCAGAAGCAAATCGGTCAGAAAGGAGCAGGTACTGCTGCAGAGAGTAAGTAGGGGATCGCATGTCGGCCGCTCGGCCGTATTACAAGGTACGAAGGCTGAATGCAGGAAGAGGAGGTGTTTGAAATGCGGCTGGCGGAATTTGAGACCAAGCTGAACAGAAGCTGTCTGCATATATATAAGGAAGAACGCTATGAAGAGGATTATCAGATGCCTATGCTGCGGCAGAACCGATTGGCGGGAATTCTGGAAGTAGAAGGCTGTGAGGTGGACGGAAAGGCCAGATATACTTATGAGATCAGCGGTCTGACTTCCATGAAAAATATGTATGAGAATGCCAGTATAAAAAAGCAGGAGATTGAGGCCGTGATAGCACGGATCCTTGAGGTGACGGAGACATTACAGAGATATATGCTGGATCCCAACTGCCTTGTTCTGAAACCGGAATACATATTTTATAAGGAAGGACAATGGTTTTTCTGCTATTTTCCGGGTATGGACGAGGATTTGTGCAAGATATTCCATGAATTGACAGAATACTTCGTCAAAATGCTGGACTATGAGGATACGGAGGGTATTTTCCTTGCGTATGAGCTGCATAAAGCAACCCTTCAGGAGCACTATGATCTGGAACTGATCATGAAAGAGTATAAGGGCAGGGAAGCAGAACGGAAAAAGTTTGTGAGGGACAAGCAGAAGGGGATGAGAATAAAATCAAATAAAGGGAGTATGCGCAGGAAGCCGGGCAGCGAAGGCAATGCATCCAAAAAAGTGGGAAACGGAGACGGAATATATGGAAAGAAGGAGGGATCTGGCGGAGCTGAAAGTAAGGAGAGAACGGGATGCGGCTGCGGAAATCAGAGCGGTACAGGGATAGAATATAGAGATCAGCGAGACGCAGTAAGGAATCTGGAAAATACGGTGTATGGATATGGCGGCCGATATCCGGAAAACAAGGGGTATAGTAACTGGAAAAATGAACAGGAGGAGGCAGATTACGGAAGCTATGGGAATATATTCAGTATAGATGACGAAGAGGAACAGGAATCGAACGGGAAACATGTTTCCAATGAAAATAAAGATGAATTATACGGGGCTGATACAATTCGTGAGGATGGTGCGGGAGGATGGTGGAAATCCTGGCGGAAGGCCGCAAACGGTATCCGCAGGAAGCGCTGGGGAAGCTGGGATGATCTGATTTTAGAAACCGATGGACAGGAGGAGGAAAGCTGATTATAATAAGAGCAGATGGAGGATGAGCAGCTATGGAGCAGAAGAAGGGGCAGACCGCAATCTGTACAACCGGATTGATCGTAATCAATATAGGTGTTTTTATGATCTTTACATTATTGGGGAAATCAGATGATGTGCTGTTTATGCGGCAATATGGTGCTATGTACGAGCCGTATGTGACGGAAGGACACGAGTACTATCGGCTGTTTACCAGCATGTTTCTCCACTTTGGGATTGAACATCTGCTGAATAATATGGTGATGCTTGGCGCGCTTGGCTTTAATCTGGAGCCGGAGATTGGGAAAGTACGTTTTCTTCTGGTTTATATTATTAGCGGGATCGGAGGAAATATCTGTTCCCTTCTGCTCAATGTCAGCCTTGGAGATGTTGTGGTTTCTGCGGGCGCTTCGGGTGCCGTATTCGGTCTGATGGGAGCGTTGCTTTGCGCAGTGATCCGGAAAAAAGGACGCATTGGCCGGCTGAACAAAAAGGGAATGCTTATTCTGGCAGTGTTCAGCATCTACGTTGGACTGTCAGAGCAGGGTGTGGATAATGCCGCGCATATCGGAGGGCTGGCCTGCGGCTTTGTGCTGGAGGCTCTGCTGGGCAGCGTTAAGCGGAGGGCTTCCAAAACACAGAGTAATGAAACCTGGAACGATTAAATCCGGAAGCTTTTAGAAAAAAATCTGGAATGATTTAATTCAGAAGCTTTTATATTGGAAGCTTTACTGTGAAAATGGTACCCCTTCCTTCTGTGGAGGTCACGGAAATCGAACCGTCGTGTGCTTCCACAATTCGCCTGGAAAGAGAAAGCCCAAGACCTGTACCGCCTTGCTTGTATGTTTTGAAGGGCTCAAAAATGGTCTCCATATGCTCATCAGGGATTCCACAGCCATTATCCTGAATCTGAATGGACAGAATGTCCTTTTTCCGCCCGACAGTGAGTCGGATCATCCCATTGTCCGAGACAGCTTCCTTTGCGTTTTTCAAAAGATTCAGGAGCACTTCTTCCAGCTTGATCTTGTCGCCTGTGAATTTACCCAAATTTTCAGGGATGGAAGAGACGAATTCGATATCAGATTCTTCTTCATCCAGAGAAATGGCAAATGAGACAGCAATATTTTTCAGAAGATGTTCAATAGAAAATACGGAATAATGCAGGGTGTTCCCATTGTTGAAGGTAGAAAGCTCTTCCAGGAGCTGGCGCATGAAAGCGATATCATCCATGGTCTGATTCCAATGAGCAAACTCTTTTACTTCCGGATGCTGGACCTGAATGATCTGAAGAGCGGAAGAAACCAAAGTTAGCGGATTGCGGATTTCGTGTGCGATGGTGGATACTGTTTCCTGATGGTTCTCCAGAAGCTGGCTGATGATCTGTTTTGCTTCTTCGCTTTCTTCCATCAGCCTGTTCATTTGGTTAATATCAATATTTTGCATCATGATCCTTCTACCTCCTGTGATTTACTTGTAGTCTAACACGTCCGAAAGATGCAATCAATAGATTCATTATGACTTTTTTCGACAAAACGACTTTTTCAGATTTGGGTGTTCTCTTTTCCGTAAAAATGAGGTATACTACATAGAATAACTGGGACACAGATGAAAAAAAGAAAGAGGATAAAGTTATGAGAGAGGAAAACTGTATTTTTTGTAAGATTGCGGCTGGCGAGATTCCGTCAGCAACGTTGTATGAGGATGATGATTTTCGGGTGATTCTGGATGTAAGTCCTGCATCCAAAGGACATGCCTTGATTCTTCCGAAAGAACATTATCGGAACTTATACGAGCTGGATGACGGTCTTGCGTCAAAAGCACTTGTGCTGGCAAAGAAAATGATTGTCAGACTGAAAGACGTGCTTGGATGTGATGGCTACAATATTGTTCAGAACAATGAGGAAGCGGCTGGACAGACAGTCTTTCATTTTCATATGCATATGATCCCGAGATATCAGGGAGATAAAGTCGGGATCGGATGGCACATGGGGGAACTGAAGGAGAAAGATAAGGAAGAAATCCTGAACAGTGTAAAGTAATCACCGGAGAAAGAACATTGACTGAGAAGCTAGCATTTAATGAGATTTACAGCAACTATAAAAATCTTGTTCTGAAGGCAGCGCACATATATGTGGATGATCTGGACACGGCGGAAGATATTACGCAAGATACGTTTCTGGCATTATACAAGGACATGACAGAAAAAGAGATTGAAAGTGAAAAGGAATATTCCAATATCAAATCCTGGTTATACACCACTGCAAAGCATATGGCTTTGAACTATGGTAAAAAGGCGGCGCGGACTATTTCGGCAGATGCACTTGAGGGATCCGATGTGATAGAAGAGCCGGTTAGTGAAAGCCTGGAATCAGAGTACTTTGGCAGGATAGCGGAAGAAGAGCGTGCGGAGCTGCATGAACGCATCTTTGCCGCACTGATCAAGAAGAATCCGAGATGGCACGAAGCCATTATGATGACAGGCTACCTGGAGATTCCGACGGCTGAAGCGGCCAGTAGGCTTGGCATGTCTGAGAATGCATTTTATGCGATGATGCACAGAGCGAGAAAATGGATCTACAAGAAGTTTGGCGTAGAATACGAAGAATTGAACCGCTTTTGAAGGGGCGTCTGTAACGGGGCGGACAGATACGAAAGCACATACAAACCAGAGGTTGATGTGCTTTCGTAAACACTTGCCGCATTCAGGATTTACTGACGTCCTCGATCAATTGAATGATCGTGCGGATGGAATCCTGCTGACCGGAATTGCACATGGCATCTATGTAGGCCGTGCGGTCCTGATAAAGCTTTTTGACTGCGCCAAGGAGAGATTCCTTCGTTACTTCTTCCTCTTCGAGTACAAGGCTGAAGCCTTGGCGTTCAAAAGAACGGGCATTCAGGATCTGGTCGCCGCGGCTGGCATTTGCAGAGAGAGGAATGAGGAGATTCGGTTTTCTCAGTGCAAGAAGCTCACAGATGGCATTAGCGCCGGCACGGGATATCACCAGGGAAGACATTGCAAAAATGTCACGGAGTTCATTTTTTACATATTCAAACTGCTTGTAGCCTTTCGTATCGACCAGAGATTCATCGAGCTTTCCCTTTCCGCAGAGATGTACGACCTGGAAATGCTCCAGGAGCTCCGGAAGGGCGGCGCGGACTGCGGTATTGACGGCAACGGAACCAAGGCTGCCGCCAATTACAAGGATAACGGGCTTATCTGTGGAAAAACCACACATCTCCATTGCGGCAATCTTGTTGCCGGATAATAATTCCTGGCGGATGGGAGAACCGGTCAAAAGGGCTTTTTCTTTCGGCAGATTTTCCAGAGTTTCCGGGAAATTACAGCAGACCTTTGTGGCGGAAGGAATCGCAAGCTTGTTGGCAAGGCCAGGAGTCATATCAGATTCATGGATGATGACCGGGACCTTTGCGCCCTTTCCGGCAAGGACGACCGGAACGGATACAAATCCGCCTTTGGAAAAGATGACATCGGGCTTTAGCTTCCGGACCAGCTTTTTCGCTTCACCCAGACCTTTTAATACACGGAAAGGATCGGTGAAGTTTTGGAGGCTGAAGTATCGGCGCAGCTTTCCGGAAGAGATTCCATGGTAGGGGATGCCGAAGGCTTCGATCAGTTCCTTTTCAATACCGGTATAAGAGCCGATATATTGGATATCATAGCCAAGTTCCTGCAGCCGGGGGATTAAGGCAATATTCGGAGTGACATGCCCGGCGGTACCCCCGCCGGTGAGTATGATTCGTTTCATAAAAAACCTCCAGATGAAAAATGTCTCAAAAAACGCATATAAACTATAGATTCATATTAAACTTATTTGAAGAAAAGTCAAGTCCTAAACGGATATGGGGAGGGTATTTTTGTCCGAAACAGGGATTGAACCCGGGTGTGTTTTAGCAAATGAAAGATGAATAAAAATATATAAGGGGCAAGAGAATGCGAAAACAGAATGAATCATCAACAATACTATCATTGCACCAGGAAATAGAACGAGAAGTACGAGAAATTGAAGAAGAAATGGCAAGGCATCCTGAACTTGACGGGCTTCAGGTCACAGAAGAGATGGACAGAGCTCTATTGGAAGAGATTGAAGCCTATGAGAAAGAACTGGAAGAGAGAAGAATGTCCGTGGAAAATACAGGAGATGATTTCCTGCGGTTGCGGGAGAACTCTGCGGTTCGTGGGGATACCGACTGTTCAGTTGGCGCTGACGGGGCGCATGGGGCAGATAGGTCGGAGAAGTTCCGGGCTTCGGAGTCTTCCGCGGAATTCTCTGAGGAGCTTGTGCCGGATCTGACGAGAATGTCCTTGGCCAGAAGGGCGGCTGGGGACGTTGGAAAAGCGGGGGGGACTGCCGGAGGAGATGGAGAACGGAAGGAAAAGGTGTGCTATCGGAGGAAAAAAGCGAAGTATTGGGTGGTTTCTCTGGTGGCGGTGCTTTTGATCGTGTTGGGGGTTGGAGTGAATAGCGTGGGGAGTAAATCGTATTTGAAGACACTGTGGGACACTTTGCTTGGAGACGAACCAATTAAGTATGTTGATGTAGAAGATATGGAGATACAAGAAACAGAAGATGGTGATGAATTAGCTGCGTATAAGGAGATAAAAGAAAAATTAAATATAAAACCAGTAAGAATTATTTATAAGCCAGATGATATGAAGTTAGTAGAATTTGAAATTTCAGAAGAAATTTTAACTGCGCAATTGTTATATAAATATCAAGATGAAACCATTAGATATATTATTTATATTAATGATGTCGATTCATCTTGGGGACAAAAAGAAGAGGACAATAAAGTAAATGAATATAGTGTGTTAGTAAATGAAATTGAAATTGAAGTAGAAGAGTATCAGGTACACAATGTATCGAATAATAGGCAAACTGCGAATTTTGAGTATCAGGGAGTTCATTATCAACTCATAGGAGTGATGGAGAAGCTTGAATTCGAAAAAATATTAAAAAGTTTATATTTTTTTTAAAAAACGCGTAAGATTTTCTGGAATGAATTGTTTACTTAATAAAGGATGGTAAGGGTTGTTATGAAGATAAAAAGGATTGTTTTATTAATATGTTTTATGCTTGGGTTTATGAATATGCTCTATGTTACATCTGTAGATGTCAATGCTGAGGCGAATATAGATGAAAATATAGTAGATGGTTCT